>CALWVZ010000002.1 GCA_944385125.1 uncultured Oscillospiraceae bacterium | reverse complement strand
TTCTTTGCCCGGCTCACCATTATGGCGCCCATTATCATCATAACTGCCATCAGCATCACAAGGCCGATGAATACCACTACATAGCCCAGCAGGGCAACTATCCCCGCATCGGCAAAGGAAATGTTTATCAGATCAGTCATTGCTCTGTCTCCTTAGATCTCCTGAATGGAGTAATGCACCACGTGCTCTTCCGCCTCGCGGCGCTTTTCAAAGAAGTTTTCCGCCACCTGGGGGAAGGCGATGTAGCTGAGCACGTCCTCCTCGCTGCGGGCGGTGTCCCCCAGATACTCCCTGGCCTTGTCAAAGGTGTCGGCGGGGAGGCTGTCGGCGTAACGGCCCTCTATGGGCTTGTCGTCCCCCAGTATCTTGGCCCTGACCTCCGGGTCGATGGGGGCGGGAGTCTTGCCGTATTCGCCCCGGCAATAGGCCTTCATCTCTGCGCCTACGTTCTTGTACCGCTCCCCGGAGAGCACGTTCTGCACTGCCTGGGTGCCCACCAGCTGGCTGGTGGGGGTGACCAGAGGGGGATAGCCCATGTCCTTGCGGACCCGGGGCGTCTCCAGCAGGGCCTCGTCAAACTTGTCCAGGGCGTTCATCATCTTCAGCTGGCTGAGCAGGTTGGAGAGCATGCCGCCGGGTATCTGGTAGTTGAGGCACTGGGTATCGGTGGCCATGGAAATGGGATTCAGGGTGCCGTCCGCCAGGTAGTCCGAACGCAGGTGCTTGAAGTAATCCGCCATATGGTAGAGCACGTCCTCATTGAGCCCGGTATCATAGCCCAGCTCCCGGAGCGCATAGCTCATGGTCTCGGTGGCGGGCTGGGAGGTGCCGCCGGAGAAGGGGGAGATGGCGGTGTCCAGCACGTCGGCTCCCGCCTCCACCGCCTTCAGGTAGGTCATGAAAGCCAGGCCGGGGGTGCAGTGGGTGTGCAGCACCAGGGGCAGGTCCACCGCATCCTTGATGGCGCTGACCAGCTCATAGGCGTTCTTGGGCGAAAGTATCCCCGCCATGTCTTTTATGCAGATAGAGGAGACGCCCATGCGCTGCATTTCCCTGGCCATCTCCACATACTTGTCCAGAGTGTGGACCGGGCTGGTGGTGTAGGATATGGCGCCGGAGGCCATGGCTCCGCTCTCCACTGTCTCCTCTATGGCCACCTTAAGATTGTCCAGGTCGTTCAGGGCGTCGAAGATGCGGATGATGTCTATGCCGTTTTTCACCGCTGCCCGCACAAAGCGGCGGACCACATCGTCGCTGTAGTGCTTGTAGCCCAATATATTCTGTCCCCGCAGCAGCATCTGCAGCTTGGTATTGGGCATCTTGGCCCTTATCTTCCGCAGCCGCTCCCAGGGGTCCTCGTTCAGAAAGCGCAGGCACACGTCAAAGGTCGCTCCGCCCCAGCATTCCACCGAGTAGAAGCCCGCCTTGTCCATCTCCTCCAGTATCCCCTCAAATTTCTCATAGGGCAGTCTCGTGGCTATAAGGGATTGGTTCGCATCCCGCAATATAGTCTCTGTTATTCCGACTCTCTTCATGTTCCCTCCTGTGTGAATTGATATACAGTAAAAATGGATGATATACGACATATATTATCTATGTCCCAAATAATGTCATGATATTATACCATAGAAGATTTTGCAATGCCATAGGGAAAAATAACAGCAATGGTTTTTTTGACGGAAAATTAGCGAGGGTCTTTTTGTGCTATTTGCGGTATATATGCTCCAGGGCAAAAGAAAAAAGCAGAAAAGAAAGGCCGGAGGGAAATCCTTTTACAAGGCCGGAGGGACTTTGAAAATATATAATGGAAGAAAAAGCCGGCGGGCGTGGAGACGGCTGACGGATAAAAGGACGGAGGAAGACCGAAGCCGCCTTGGGACAAAAGGCGCAGGTACTTTTGTGCTGCCGGGAAAAGCGGGGCCTTTGCTGCGGCTATCCGAAAAGAAAAGGGGCAAGAGGGGGAAAGAGGCATATAATGCTCTGAGGGGGACCTCAATACTGACTGGAGGAACGCCATGAAAGACAAAGACCTCTATTCCACCAAGATATATACAAACTGCTGCAACGGCAGCTGTGGATGCTGCAGCTGCTGCGGATACGGCAGCAATGTGGGCCCCGCCGGACCCATGGGCCCCCAGGGGCCTGCCGGTCCCCAGGGACCCATAGGACCTCAGGGACCCAGAGGAGCGACCGGCGCTACCGGGGCCACCGGGGCCACCGGCGCTACCGGCGCTACCGGCGAGGCAGCCACGGTAAATGTTGGCACTGTAAGCACCGGGGACCCCGGCACCCAGGCCAGCGTTACCAATGCAGGGACCAGCGGCCAGGCCATACTGGATTTTGTTATACCCAGGGGAGCTACCGGGGACACCGGCCCCACTGGGCCCACCGGCGCCACGGGGCCCACCGGCCCCACCGGGCCCACCGGTCCTACCGGGCCCACCGGGCCCACGGGCCCCACCGGGGAAGCGGCAACCGTCACCGTGGGCACCGTGAGCACCGGGGATGCAGGTACTCAGGCCAGCGTCACCAATGCGGGCACGGAGAATGCTGCGGTGCTCAACTTCGTCATTCCCCAAGGCGTGACGGGAGCCCAGGGAGACACCGGCGCTCAGGGACCTACCGGCGCTACCGCTACCAACGAGAATGCAGTGGCCTACAATGTAGCCGAGCAGACCGTGAACAACGGGAACAACGTGCAGTTCGACACCAACGACATCGACTCCACCGGCAGCATCACCGCCAACGGCAACGAGGGCTTCAACCTCACCGACGGACGCTACCTGGTGAGCTTCGGCAGTGATGCTGAGGTAGACAGCGCCGAGAACATCGGCGCCTCCCTGGAGCTGGACGGTACCCCGGTGACCTATGCGGTGTCCTCTCTGGCAAAGACGGATGCGGACAACGAACGCCTGGTGCTCACCGCCATAGTGGATGTCACCGGCACCCAGGCCCTGACTGTGAACAATACAAGCGGAAACGATGTGGACTTCACCAACAGCGTGCTGAACGTTGTGAAGCTGTCCTGAGATTTTTGCAGCGGGGGCCCAGGGCTCCCGCTGTTTATTAAAAGAGGCGGGGAGAAGGGCGAGAAAATTTTACCTTGTCAGGCCGGGGCGGCATGGGTTATAATGTGCCTGCCTTTACAGAATATAACAAGAGGTGGAAAATATGGAACTCACCGCCGCAGCCGCATGGCTGAACCAATTTTTCTTTGGATATGACAGCGCCATCCTAGGCGCTCTCCACTCTCTGGCCCAGAGCGCCGGGACGGCGCTCACACCGCTCATGAAGCTGATAACTCTCCTGGGGGAGAAAGGGCTGGTGTTCTTTATCCTGGCTGTAGTCTTCGCCTGCTTTGCCCGCACCAGGGACCTGGGGGTGTGCATTTTCGGGGCGGTGTGCTGCGGGGCACTGATAACCAATATCATCCTGAAGGACAATATTGCCAGGCCAAGACCCTTTGAAACTGTGGAACAGTTCCGACAGTGGTGGCAGTTCGTGGGCTCCCCGGCGGAGGACGGCTTCTCCTTCCCCTCGGGCCATGTCACTGCGGCCACGGCTGGTATGACGGCCATAGCCCTGATGAAAGGTAAAAAGTTTGTTTTACCCTCTGCGCTGGTGGTGCTGTTCATGGGCATATCCCGCAACTATCTCATGGCCCACTACCCCTCCGACGTGCTGGCGGCCATCATAGTAGGGCTGGCTTCCGGCTTTATCGCCTGGCTTATCACTAGGCTCATTTTCGCCTTCCTCCGCAGCCATGAGGATGTGCCGGTGTTTGAGCTGATGCTGCAGCTGGATGTGAGAGAGCTGCTGCCTGCGTCCCTGCCCTTCTCCAAAGGCGGACAGGCCCGCAGCAGAGGAAAACAGCGTAGAGAGGGAGGCGGCGTCCACGGCTCTGCCGCTCCGTCCCGAGGCTTTAAGATCAAAGCTCCAGGAAGCTACAAGGGCAAACACGAGAGATAGACAAGGGAAATATGAACTGCCGGGACCTCGACACAAGAGGTCCCGATTTATGACAAAGAGGCGTATAAGTCCCAGGATTTCACAGTGAGTTAACGATTTGCCCAGGGCTATATGTTGAAATTCCTGGGAATTGTGCTATACTATATATTTATGAAAACAAGCATAGAGAAGGAGTCTGAATCTTAGAAATGGCAAAAAAACAGTTTAAGGCAGAATCCAAGCGCCTCTTGGACTTAATGATCAATTCAATCTATACCAACAAGGAAATTTTCCTCAGAGAGATAATCTCCAATGCCTCCGACGCTATAGACAAGCTGTGCTACCTCTCCCTCACCGACGACAAGGTGGGCCTGAGCCGGGAGGACTACAAAATAGAGATAATCCCCGACAAGGAAAAGCGCAGCCTCACCGTGAGGGACAACGGCATCGGCATGACGGCGGAGGAGTGTGAGAACAACCTGGGCGTCATTGCCCGCAGCGGCTCCTACAAATTCAAAGACGAGATGGACAGCGAAAAGAGCCAGGCCGAGGATATATCCATTATCGGCCAGTTCGGCGTGGGCTTTTACTCCGCCTTTATGGTAGCCGATGAGGTCACCGTCATCACCCGCAAGTATGGGGAGGAGCAGGGCGTCATGTGGAAGAGCAGCGGCGCCGACGGCTACACCGTCACTACCTGCGACAAGGAGAGCGTGGGCACCGATGTGATAATGCACATCAAGGCCGACACCGACGATGAGATATACGGCAGCTACCTGGAGGTCTGGAAGCTCAAGGCCCTGGTGAAAAAGTACTCCGACTACGTGCGCTGGCCCATCAAGATGGACGTGCAGCGTCAGGAGCGCTTTGAGACCGGGGAGAAGGACGACGAGGGAAAGCCCAAGTTCGACTACCGCATGGTCACCGAGAACGAGACCATTAACAGCATGGTGCCCATCTGGCAGCGCTCAAAGAGCGAGGTCACCGACGATGACTGCATAGCCTTTTATAAGGAAAAGAACCGGGACAGCAAGGACCCCTGCGCCCTGGTGCGGATAAACGCCGAGGGCGCCGTGAGCTACAAGGCCCTGCTCTTCGTCCCCGGTGAGGAGCATGAAAACGCCTTTATGGGAGATAACAAGGGCGGCATCACCCTCTACTCCAACGGCGTAATGATAATGGAAAAGTGCGATAAGCTGGTCCACGACTACTTTGACTTTGTCAAGGGCGTGGTGGATTCTCCCGATCTGTCCCTTAATATCTCCCGGGAGCTTTTGCAGCATGACCGCCAGCTGCGCATAATAGGCCAGAACCTGGAAAAGCGCATCAAGGGCGAGCTGGAAAAGCTGATGAAGGAGGACCGGCCCAAGTACGAGGAGTTCTTCAAGAACTTCGGCGTCCACCTCAAATGCGGCGTCTGCGATGAGTACGGCAGATTCAAGGACTTTTTGAGAGACCTGCTGCTCTTCTACACCGACCAGGACAGGCAGCTGAGCCTGAAGGAATATGTGGACAACATGCCCGAGAGCCAGAAGTTCATCTACTACGCCAGCTCCGACTCCGTAAAGCACGCCATGAGCCTGCCCCAGTGCGAGCAGGTGCGCAGCCGGGGCTACGAGCTCATCTACCTCACCAGCCCCCTGGACGAGATGGTGCTGGAGAGCCTGAGGGAGCAGGGGGGCAAGAGCTTCTGCAATGTGGTCACCGACGACTTGGGCTTTGACACCGAGGAGGATAAGAAGGCCGCCGAAGAACAGAACATGGAGAACAAGGACTTCCTGGACTTCGTGAAGGAGGCCGTGGGAGAGGACGTCGTGAAGGTGCGCCTGTCCAACAAGCTGGGCTCCCAGCCCTGCTGCCTCACCACCGAGGGCGGGATCACTCTGGAGATGGAGAAGTACTTCCGCCACGGTCCCAGCGAGGAGATGCGGAAGATCAAGGCCAACCGCATCCTGGAGCTGAACCCCCGGCACCATGCCTTCCAGGTGCTGAAGGAAGCCTATGAAAAGGACAAGGAAAAGGCAAAGAAGCTCTCCCTGGTGATGGCACGCCTGGCGGAGATGATATCCGGCGTGGATATCGAGGACCCCGCCGCCTTCGTATCCCTGGTGGCGGAGATGTTCTGAAATAACTACAGAGATTTGGAGATCGGCCCATGAGACCTAGGCTGGGAATATATATCCACATACCCTTCTGCGCCAGCAAGTGCGCATATTGCGACTTTTACTCCCTGCAAAACTGCGAGTACCTTATGCCGGATTACCAGCAGGCCCTGCTGGACCACATAAAAGAGTCCTCCATATCCATAAGGAACTACGAGGTGGACAGTATCTACTTCGGCGGAGGCACGCCCAGCTTCTACGGGGCGGACCGGCTGGCGGACATACTGGATGAGCTGAAGCTCAACGGCAATGTGCGCCTGGACTCGGAGATAACCGTGGAGTGCAACCCGGACAGTATCAGCCCCACGGCTTTGAAGCTGCTGAGACAGGAGGGGGTGAACCGCCTGTCCATAGGAGTGCAGGCCAGCGACAACAACCTTCTCAAGCTCATCGGCCGCCGCCACAATTTCCAGCAGGCCCAGAAGGCCTATCTGGACGCCCGTAAGGCGGGCTTTGACAATATAAGCGTGGATCTGATGTACGGTCTGCCCAGCCAGACCAAGGCCGACTGGGCCGACACCCTGTCCAAGATCGTGGAAATGCACCCGGAGCACATCTCCTGCTATGGGCTGAAGCTGGAGCCGGGCACCCCCATGTATGAAAATTACATGGGCTCGGCCATACTTCCCGACGACGACGAGCAGGCGGACATGTATTCCTATGCCGCCGAGATGCTGGAGCGTTACGGATATAAGCAATATGAGATATCAAATTTTGCCGCCCCCGGGTATGAGTCCCGCCATAATCTCAAATACTGGAATATGGACGACTATATGAGCTTCGGCCCGGGAGCCCACAGCTGCATAGGCAGCGTGCGCTACAGCTACGTAAAGGACCTGAAGGAATATATTTACGGCGTGGGCAAGGGCATAAGCGTGGTGGACGAGTATGAGGTGCTGGATTCCATGGAGAAGTCGGTGGAGTACCTGATGCTGGGCATGCGCACATCCCAGGGCATCTCAGAAAACGACTATCGCAGCCGCTGCCAGAGCGACTGGCGGCCTATATTGAAAGTTCTCCAGGCCTTCAAGGAGAAGGGCTGGACGGAGCTCACCGGGGACCGCTGGCACTTCACCGTGCCGGGCTTCCTCATATCCAACACTTTGATAGGCATATTGCTGGAGACCCAGGCCAGCGGCCGGATCCAAGGCATACCCTGGGTGGCCAGGGCGGACAGGGCCGCAAGCAGAATAAGCCTCCCTAAGGGTGAGGAGGAGCTCTTTACCGAGCTGTATAGGCAGAGGATGAACAGTACAGGAGACTGAAAGTGATCGACAACAGAAACTTTTATGATTCCCTTGAGAGCGGCGGCTCCGGGGACGACTGGAATATCGACGAGCTGGACGAGATACAGCGGATGCTGGGGGAAGACGAAAGCGTCATGCCCCTGCCGGATGAGCAGGAGGCGGAGAGCTACGTTTCTCTGCCGGAGGAGAGAGCTTCCAAAAACAAAAGCCGCAACGGCAAGACAAAGGCTGGAAAGAGCAAAAGCTCCGGGAGCGCAAAACCAGTAAAGGCAAAGAAGGACGCTGTCAAAAAGGATAAGCCTGTCAAGATCAGAAAAAAGGATAACAACAAAAAAGAAGAAGAGCCGGAGAACAGCCTGAGCCAGTTGCCAGCCATAAAGGGCGGCAAGACCAAGAGCCTTAAGGAGCCTGAGGAGAATTCAGAGCAGACGGACAGCCAGGATAAGGGCAAGAAAAAGAAGGACAGGGAGAAAAAGGAAAAGCCTCCTAAGCCCCCGAAGGATCCGGAAAAGCTCAAGCAGAACCGAATTACTGCAGTAGTTTTCCTGGTGGTGATCCTGTTGATTTTTCTTGGCGCTACAGCGGGGGGATATATGGTCACCCACAACGGCACCACGCTTCCTAAGGTATATATAGGAGACATCTTCGTTGGCGGTATGAGCGCCGATGAGGTGAACACCGTTCTGGAGGAAAACAACTGGGACGACACTGTGGACACCGCTTTGAGAGTCAAGCTGCCTGCCAATGTCAGCTTCAAGGTAGACTCCTGCCTCTCGGGGGCAAAGCTAAGCCGGGAACGGGCGGTGGAGGCAGCCATGAACTACGGTCACGACGGCAACTGGTATGAAAATCTCTACCGCTTCCTGCTCAACCATATTGGCCCTGTGGACATCACGATTGTCAGCCAGAGTATAGACGGGGACTATGTGCGCTCCAGAATAGCAGAGGGCGTATCCAAGCTGGACAAAACCACAGCGGATGCGGACTATAAAGTGGACGAGGAAGATGAAGTCCTGCGTATACGCAAGGGAGCCGGACAGATTCAGCTGGATGAGGATGGCCTTTACAGCCAGATAGTGGCTGCTCTGGAGGCCGGGCTGGAGGAGATAAACTATACCCAGCTGGTGGGCACCATTGAGATGCCGGATTTTCAGGCCATATACGACGAGCTGGCAGTGGAGCCCCAGGACGCCCAGTTCACAGAGACTTTTGACGTTGTCTCCGAGGTGAAGGGCTGCTGGTTTGATACCGTGGAGGCCGGGGAGCTGTGGAAAGCGGCGCAGCCGGGAGACATGGTGGAAATACCGCTGACCATAACTTACCCGGAGACCACCGCCGAAAGCCTGCGCTCCATGCTGTACAGGGACAAGCTGGGCTCTCAGACCACCTACTATACCTGGAGCACCGACAACCGCATAAGCAATATCAAGAAGGTGGCTGAAAAGCTCAACGGCCATATCATGATGCCGGGAGAGGTGTTCTCTTACAACGAGTACGTGGGGCAGCGCACCGCCGAGGCAGGCTTCCTGGAGGCCGGCGCCTATGACAACGGCGAGGTGGTGCAGGAGATCGGCGGAGGTATCTGCCAGGTGTCCTCCACGCTGTACTGCGCCATCATGTTTGCCCAGCTGGAGACGGTGGAGCGTACCAACCACTATTTCAAGGTGGATTATCTGGACTACGGCCTGGACGCCACGGTGAGCTGGCCCAGCCCGGACTTTAAGTTCAAGAACAGCCGGGACTACCCGGTGAAGATAGTGGCCTACTGCGGCGACGAGGACAAGTCCCTCACTATAGAGATATGGGGCACCGATGTGGACGGCAGCTATGTGGAGCTGAGAAGCACCAAACTGGTGGTCTATGACAGCGTGTATGTGAACACCGCCGTGGGCTACGGCGTCAGCGCCTACAGGACGGTGTACGACGCAGAGGGCAACTTCCTCTACGAGGTGGAGGAACCCTACGGTATCTATTACCGCCACGACGACGAGATACAGTGGCCGCCGGAGAAGTATGCGGCGGACGCCGCCGCCGGCGGATGAAATATTCAGCATGGAGACAGGAGAAAAGAAAATGGAGAAAAAGACATTCTATATCACTACGCCTATCTACTATCCTTCAGATAAGCTGCACATCGGCCACACCTACTGCACCGTTGCCACCGACGCCATCGCCAGATACAAACGCCTGTGCGGCTACGACGTGATGTTCCTTACCGGCACCGATGAGCACGGCCAGAAGATAGAGGAGAAGGCCAAGGCCGCCGGGCTCAGCCCAAAGGAGTTCGTGGACCGTATAGTCACCGGGGAAAACGGCATCCTGGACCTGTGGAAGCTGATGAACATCTCCAACGACCGCTTCATCCGCACCACCGACGACTACCATGTGGAAGCGGTGCAGCGCATCTTTAAGAAGATGTACGACAAGGGCGATATATACAAGGGCGCCTACAAGGGCAAGTACTGCACCCCCTGCGAGAGCTTCTGGACCGAGAGCCAGCTGGTGGACGGCAAATGCCCCGACTGCGGCCGGGAAGTCCATGACGCTGAGGAGGAGGCCTACTTCTTCCGCCTCTCAAAGTACGCAAAGCCGGTGCAGGAGCTGCTGGAGAGCGGCACCTTCCTGGAGCCCGCCTCCCGTGTCAACGAGATGATAAACAACTTCATAAAGCCGGGCCTGGAGGACCTGTGCGTGTCCCGCACCAGCTTCAGCTGGGGCATACCTGTGGACTTCGACCCGGGCCACGTGGTCTACGTGTGGGTGGACGCCCTCTTCAACTACTGCACCGCTCTTGGCCTGCTCAATGACAAGTATGACGACTTTGAGCACTACTGGCCTGCCGACGTGCACATCGTGGGTAAGGAGATAGTCCGTTTCCACTCCATCATCTGGCCCGCCATGCTAATGAGCATGGAGCTGCCCCTGCCAAAGAAGGTCTACGGCCACGGCTGGCTGGTCATCGACGGAGGCAAGATGAGTAAGTCCAAGGGCAACGTGGTGGACCCCTATGTGCTGGCCGAGCGCTTCGGCGTGGATGCCCTGCGCTTCTTCCTGCTGCGCACCTTCCCCTTCGGCTCCGACGGCAACTTCTCCAACGAGCTGCTGATAAGCACCATCAACACCGACCTTGCCAACGACCTGGGCAACCTGGTCTCACGCACCACCGCTATGGTGGAGAAGTACTTCGGCGGCAAGCTGCCCCCGGAGCGTGAGAGCGAGGATGTGGACAATGAGCTGGTGGAGATGATAAAGAGCGCCAGAGCCAAGTATGAAAAGCAGATGGACGCTCTCCAGCTGCACCTGGCCCTGGAGGACATTTTCAAACTCATACAGCGGGCCAACAAGTACATCGACGAGACCGCACCCTGGGTGCTGGCCAAGGACGAGAGCAGGAAGACCCGCCTTGCCACCGTCATGTACAATCTGCTGGAGGCCCTGCGCATCTCCCTCATCCTGCTGACTCCCTTCATGCCGGAAAGCTGTGAGAAGGCCTTTAAGCAGATCGGCGCCGGGGAGAGCTGCCGCAGCTGGGAGTCCGCCGCAGTTTACGGCGCCCTGCCCGCCGATGTCAGCGTCGCCAAGGGAGAGACCCTCTTCCCCCGCCTGGATATGGCAAAGGAGCTGGAGGCTCTGGAGAAGCTGGAGCGCCAGGACCGCCAGGAACCCAAAACTCCCCCCGTGCTGCCTGATGTGAGCATCGAAGATTTCTCTAAGTGCGACATGAGAGTGTGCAAGGTCATAAGCTGCGAGGCCGTGAAGAAGTCCGACAAGCTGCTGAAGTTCATGCTGGACGACGGCAGCGGCACTCCCCGCCAGATACTCTCCGGCATCCACAAGTTCTATGAGCCGGAGCAGCTGGTGGGCAAGACTCTTGTGGCCATACTGAACCTGCCCAGCCGGAAGATGATGGGCCAGGACTCCAACGGCATGCTGCTCTCCGCCCTGTGCGAGGTGGAGGGCAAGGAGGAGCTGCACCTGCTTATCCTGGACGACTCCGTCCCCGCCGGTAGCCGGCTCTGCTGAAAATAGGATAGATTTTAAAATACCACCGCAGAAGACCTGCGGTGGTATTTTGATATAAGATATAATAAAAAATTTTATTTCCATGCAAAAGATCCCGAAATACTGCGTCTATATATACAGAGACAGAAAACGGGGAGGAATGACCAATGCTTGACTGCCAGATCGTGGAGCTCTACTGGCAGAGGGACGAGAGCGCTATAAGCCATACGGACATCAAATACGGCGGCTACTGCCGCAGTATTTCCAACAATATCCTTAAAGACCAGGGAGAGAGCGAGGAGTGCCTTAACGACACCTATCTCCGGGCCTGGAACTCCATGCCTGCGGAGCGGCCGGAACGGCTGGGGGCCTTCCTGGGGAAGATAGTTCGCAATCTCTCCATCTCTCGCCTGCGGCAGAGGATGGCGGACAAGCGGGGCGGGGGAGAGTATCTGATCTGCCTGGAAGAATTGAGGGACTGCGCCTCCAAGGGGCAGGGGCCGGAGAAAAGGCTGGAATTAAAGGAGCTGACGGAGCATATAGACAGCTTCCTGGCCGGACTTAAAGAGCAGGAGCGGGACATCTTCATCAGCCGTTACTGGTACATGGCGCCGGTGGACAAGATAGCGGAGAGGGCGGGCTTCAGCTACGGCAAGACCGCCTCCATACTCCACCGCACCCGGCTGAAGCTGGGAAACTATCTGAAAAAGGAGGGCTTGATTTGAGAGAGGAGCGGCTTATGGATGCCATAAATGACATTCGGGACGAATATGTGGAGTCTGCCGGAAACTTCCTGGGACAGATAGAGCCGGAGAGCGGTGCAGCCAAAACCGGCCAGAGACGCAGGGGCTGGGTGAAGATAGTGCTCATCGCCGCTGTCATTGCATCCCTGCTGTCCCTCCCGGCCTACGCCCTGACGGAGTATCTGCTGAATTCCCCGGAACAGGCTCTGAAGCAGGCCCTGGAGGAGATAGAGCGGCTCAACCAGCTGGGGATAATCCAGGCAGAGCCGGGGCCGGACATGGAGGAAGTGAAAGTGTTCAAGACCCAGGGCCAGGAACTGGGGCTGGACTTCTTCCACCGCATCATATATCCAAACTACCACGTGCAGCTCTTTGACGGGAAATACAAGTTCGTCACCCAGCTGGACATGGCCACGGGAAAGCTGCAGTTCATAAGCATCAACGCCAAGGCCGACAAAGACGAGGAGCCCGTATATCAGGAGGAATACAGCCTGCCCGACGGGAGCACCAAGACTACGGCAAAATATGACAACACCGACGACCTGGTCTCCCCGGAGCTTACCGTGGGCCAGCTTTGCCGGGCCCTGGCGGAGTACTGGGGTTTTGAGGGCTATACCCTCAGCGGTACGGAGAATAAGGACTACAACTGGGATGTGGAGGCCCCGGCGGAGGACAGCCTGGTGAGCGATATCTGCGACGGCCCCTATATCACCGTGTACTTTGAGGGGGACCAGGAGGGGGTGCCCATGTATATAGAGATATACCGGGTAAGCGGAGCTACGGTGATGTCCATAGGCACAAACCACCTGGTGGGCTGATAAGCCGAGGGATAGACATATAAAAACTGAGGCGGCTTTTTTGCCGCCTCAGTTTTTTGCAAAGGTTTAGTTTTAATGCTTCCGTTCATGGAGAAGGCCGGAGAAAATCCCCGGAAGATTTTTTGTATCCGCCGCTCCAAAACCGTCAGAAGAAGGCGACAGGGGCGGGAAAAGGAAGCGCAGCACAAGCCCTTGCAGGCGCCGGGCTCTTTCAGAGCTGCCTGCATGCTCCCGCCGCTGAAGGAACGTCAATGGGAGAAATAGCTGTAATTATCCGGGTTGTAGGCAGGATTGGGGCGCAGGGTGGAGCCCAGGGCCTCCAGCTGCTTTGCACTGCCGGCATTGGTTTTGACGATAAAACGCCAGGCCAGGAAAAGACCCAGCACCATAAACAGGAACATGGAGCCGCTGCTTTGGAGAATAAGCATGAGCCCTTCGCCGGTGAACAGAAGCTGAGAGGAGAGCCAAAGCCCCTCCCCCAGACCCAGGGAATAGTCCTGGACAAAGAAGACGGCAAGAGTAAAGAAGTTCATGATGAAAATGCTGACAAAGGACAGGAGTATCACCATGACCACTGAAAGCTTGTCCATCTTGCCGTTAAATTTTCGGTAGCCCCAGGCGGAGGCAATGGGGACCAGAGCAAAAAGAAGGGCGTAGATCGTATCAGCCAGAACTATGGACAGGATACTGGGCACGGAACCCACCAGCATACCCAAGAAGGCGCCCACAAGGCCGGTGAGATAACTGCCGTTTATTTTATTGCGCTCTATCTCCTGGCGGGAATTTTCCAGGCTGCTTCTTACACAGGCGTTATGTACAGGCTGATAGCCGGACTCATATAAGCAGAGACTGTCCGCTCTGCCGCCGCCGCACAGGGCGCAGCTATCCGCCGGGGAGACGCCGTTTTGCCGCAGGGCCGTGCCGATAGCGTTCATGTAAGCGGTAAACTGCTCAGAACAGGGGCTTTTTTTGTTGAAGCCTACAATAAAGCGCAGATACTTGCCGCCGTTGATGCAGCCCAGGTTCTTGCCGTACAGCTGCTTCACCGAGGCTTTCACTTTCTTGGCCAGCTCCTTGTCCTTGGCGTTCACTCTCACGGCCACATCCAGGTAATAGCTGCTGCCGTTGTAAGGTTGCAGGGTGACTGTAAGGCCCTGCCATGTGCCCATGCAAAGCTGCCCGGCGCTGAACAGCCCCATAGGTGCCAAAGATTCATATATTGCGCTGCTTTTCATTATTCCTCTCCTTCTGTTTTGTTGATTTCTGCATTGATTATATCATCCATAGGAGAAAAAACAATAGTTTATGGGGAGGAAAAATTCGGATAAGGCTAATAAGAAGGCAACACCACCCATACCCGGGCCTGGAGAAAAAACTCCAGGCTCGGGTATGGGTGTTTCAGTTTTTCATTTTCCTAAGCCGGTGAGCGAATCAGCGGGTGGCCTGCTTGCGGCGCAGACTGAGACAGTCGGCGATCATGGCGATGAATTCGCTGTTGGTGGGTTTGCCCTTTATGTTGGACACGGTGTAGCCGAAGAACTTTTGCAGCACCTCGATATCTCCCCGATCCCAGGCCACTTCTATTGCATGGCGGATGGCCCGCTCCACTCTGGAGGGAGTGGTGTTGAACTTTTTGGCTACCTCGGGATAAAGCACCTTGGTGACGGCGTTTATCATGTCCATATCCTTTATGGTGAGGATGATGGCCTCCCGGAGGTACTGATAGCCCTTGATGTGGGCGGGAACGCCTATCTCGTGTATTATATCGGTGACCACTGCCTCCAGGTCCACGTCCTGTCTGCGGGCAGCCAGCTGCTGGCGGCAATCCACTCCCGCAGGAGGAACGCTGCCGGCCTCCAGATTGCCGCTGAGCTGACGGATGCGGCTGAGCAGGGCGGGAATGTCGCAGGGCTTGGGCATGAAATAGTCGGCGCCCAAAGCGGAGCAGTCCGCTATCACCTTGCTGTTGACAAAGGCGGAGAGCACTATTATGCTGCTGCGGCTCCCGGACTTGCTGAGACGGCGCAGGACTTCCAGACCGTCCAGCTTGGGCAGCACCAGGTCCATCAGCAAAAGATCGGGCTTGAGTTGGGCCAGCATGTTCAGAGCCTCGATACCGTCGCCGGCCACGCCAACCACCTCCAGGTCCTTTTCCCGGCTGAAGGTATCTGTCATCAGCCGGCAGAAATCCTGATTGGAATCGGCTACAAGAATGCGTGTTTTGGTTTCCATAATTTTATCCTCCCGTTATGCGATATACGGAGCAATTCTATACTCTAAAGTAATATACACCGTCATGTCGCAATAAAATTACCATAGTTGACATACTGGGAACAAGAATATTTTGTCGAAGTACCAAGAAAATTTGTTGACATAATATCTTATAAATTGCATGCTTTCAATAGGCTTCGACAATTTGCTTCAAAAAATTATTATTCTAAATGTCGAAATTTGTCGAATTACCAGATTATGGAAATAAACTGCATAATTTATCCCGGGAAGCCCGGGCCGCAGGACAATAAAAAACATCCTAACCCAGAATAACATGGGAAAGGATGTTCTTCAAGATATAGAGAAATTTGTTAAAGGGAACGCTTTTTGTACAGGGCTATGGACAGACGCCAGGAAATTGCGTAGAACACCACCGGGGGCAGCAGCAGGATAAGGCTCAGTCCGTCGGGGATGACGAAGGCCCCCTGGTCCATCAGGCTCACACCGGCGGCAATGGCCGCCATGGCGACGAAGATGAAGATGAAGTAGGCCAAGCGGCCCTTCTCACTGCCCAGGGCAAAGATAAAGGGGTAGATAATGGCGGGGAAAAACAGGGCCATGTACATGCAGATGCAGACCGCCTGTAACGGACTGCCCAGATTTGCGGCCTGGAGCAGATAGACTATAAGCACCACCGGGGACCAGACGAGCAGCAAAAGCAGGGTCAGCAGGTATTTCTCCGTCACTGCGGTGGTGCGGGAGACGGGGGTGGTCTCCAGGAAGCTGTCCCAGTGGCTGCGCTCGTCATAGGATATGAGGCTGATATTCACTATGGGAAGCATTACAAGCCCGTAAAAAATGAAAAAGCTGTTGTTCTCTCCCACAAAGGAAAAGGCGGTGAAGAACACTATTATGAAAAGGAAAGCCCGCAGCTCCTTTTTCATCACATAAAAATCCTTTAAAAGCAGACCCTTCATTCTTTATCCTCCTTGACCATAAATACGAACAGTTCCTCAATGCTCACCGGCTGTGTCTTCGTGCCCCTGGGCAGGGAGTCCTTGCGGACTATCAGGCGGCAGCCGTAGGGATTGTCCCGGCGGCCTATGATTGCGGAGGGCTCCAGCCTGTCCGCCTCCTCCCGGGAGCACTGGAGCAGGCCGTATTCCTCCAGCAGGGCGTCCTTTTCCTCCAGCAGCATCAGCTTTCCCTTGTGGAGAAAGGCGATATAGTCGCAGAGCTTTTCCAGGTCCGAGACTATGTGGGAGGAGATGAGCACCGAGTGGCCCTCGTCCCGGGTGAAGTCCAGCAGCAGGTCGGTGACGCTGTCCCGCACCACCGGGTCAAGGCCGCTGGTGGCCTCATCCAGAAGCAGGAGCCTGGGCTTGTGGGACAGGGCCAGAGCCAGGCCCAGCTTCATTTTCATGCCCCTGGAGAAGTCCCTGTAGGCCTTGTCCTCCGGCAGCTCCAGGCGGCGGATGCAGGTGGCGAAGTCCTCCCGGCTCCAGCTTTTATAGATGCTGGGCATGATCTTACCCAGCTGACGCACCGTCAGCTTTTCCGGCAGGCCCGGTTCGTCCAGCACCACACCTATCTCCTCCTTCACCCGGCTCATGTCCCCGGATATGTCCCGGCCCAGCACCGAGGCGGTGCCGGCGTCCGGCGCTAATATGCCCAGCAGCAGCTTTATGGCCGTGGTCTTGCCGGCGCCGTTTTCTCCGATGAGGCCCAGTATGCAGCCCTCCGGCAGCTCCAGGTCCAGAGAGTCCAGGCTGAAGTCCTTAAAATGCTTTGTAAGTCCTTTTGTCTCAATGGCATTGCTCATGTCTCGTCCTCCAAAATTTGGTACATCTCCCTGAGCTCCTGAGAGCTCAGGCCGCATTGAATTGCCAGTCGGCGTATCTCCGCCATGTGCTGTTCTATCTCCCGCAGGTTTTCCTCTAGTATAAGCTGAGTGTTCTTCTGGGAGACGAAGCTGCCCTTTCCCGGTTGAGTGTAGATGAAACCGGCGCTCTCCAGCTCGTCATAGGCCCGCTTGGTGGTGATGACGCTGATACCCAGATCCTTGGCCAGAGAGCGGATGGAAGGCAGCGCTTCCCCCTCCGCCAGGCTGCCGCCTATTATCTGGTTTTTTATCTGGGTAAAAATCTGGTCGTATATGGGCGTTCCGCTGCGGTTGTCTATCAGTATGGTCATTGCATGCATCTCCATTTACTGTATATGCACAGTATATACAGTTATAACAGTCTTGTCAAGAGGGGAAAGGAAAAATAAAAAGGGCTGCAGCAGAGCGGAGGGGGGAAAGAGGGGAAAGTATTGACAAGAATGGGAAAGCTGATATAATGTTATCGGTAAAAATTTAAACACCTTATCGAGAGTGGTGGAGGGAACGGCCCTGTGAAGCCCGGCAACCTGCGCAAAAGCAAGGTGCCAAATCCGGCGGTATACGCAAGATGAGGCTATGCTGAGGCTGCGCTCCGTTGGAAAACGGGGCGTTTATGGTTTCGGCGGAGAAAAAAAGAAAGGTGTTTTAAAATGGATCCGCTTATTTTTCAATCCGACTTCGGCGTGCAGGACGGGGCAGTCAGCGCCATGTACGGCGTGGCCTACACCGTGGACTCCAGGCTCCGGGTCTTTGATCTGACCCATGAGATTGAGCCCTACAGCATCTGGGACGCCAGCTACAGGCTTATCCAGACCGTGGCCTACTGGCCGGAAGGCTCGGTGTTCGTGTCGGTGGTAGACCCGGGAGTGGGCTCCGACAGGCGGAGCATCGTGGCCAAGACCTGTACCGGGCGTTATATAGTCACCCCGGATAACGGCACTCTCACCCACATCAAGCGCCGGGTAGGCATCAGCCAGGCCCGGATAATAGACGAGACCGTGAACCGGCTGAGAGGCTCCGAGGAGAGCTATACCTTCCATGGGAGGGACGTGTACGCCTACACCGGGGCGAGACTGGCCAGCGGCAAGATAGATTTTAGCCAGGTAGGGCCGGAGATAGACCCGGAGAGCATAGTGGAACTGCCCACGGTCCCGCCCATGGCCAGGGACGGCGTGGTCAGCGGCACCGTTGACGTGCTGGACGTGCGCTTCGGCAGCCTCTGGACCAACATCCCCAAGGAAATGTTCAAAACCCTGGGCTGCGCTGTGGGAGACAAGGTGGAGATCTGCATAGAGAACGACACCCGGGTGGTCTACCACAACGTGGTCACCTACGCCCATTCCTTTGCGGAGGTCCGGGTGGGGGAAGCCCTGGTATATATAAACTCCCTGGACTGCATGGCCGTTGCCATCAATCAGGGCAGCTTTGCAAGGGCCTACAGCGTGGGCACCGGCAACAGCTGGAAGATAAGCATCCGCCGGCTGGATGTCTCTCGTTTCGGTTTTTAAACGCTGGAGATTAGCTCGGCGTTTGAAAATAAATAAATACAGAGGAGTAGAAAAGAAATGAAGAAGTCTCCTGTAAAGACCATCGTCGCCATAGGCATCGGCGCTGCACTGTTCTTTGTCCTGGGCCGCTTCGTGGCCATCCCAAGCCCCGTGCCCAACACCAACATCTCCGTTCAGTACGGTCTGCTGGCTTTCATGGCCGCCATCTACGGTCCTGTGGCCGGCGCCCTCATCGGGCTTATTGGCCATGCCCTCATCGACTTCAGCTACGGCTGGGGCGTGTGGTGGAGCTGGGTCATCGCCTCCGGCGTGTTCGGCGTCATCATCGGCCTGGTCGCTTCCAAGCTGCAGCTGGCCGACGGCGTCTTTGCCAAAGCCGATGTGCTCAAGTTCAACGTGTTCCAGATAGTGGGACACATCGTGGCCTGGGCGCTGGTGGCCCCCGTGCTGGACATCGTCATCTACGCCGAGCCCGCCAACAAGGTGTTCCTCCAGGGCCTGGTAGGCGGTATCGCCAACCTTGTCACCACCGCCATTGTGGGCACTCTGCTGTGCGTGGCCTATGCCGCAGCAAAGCCCAAGAAGGGCAGCCTGAAGGAAGAGGAGTAAGATTCAGGGTTCAGCTTAAACGGCGGGATTATTCCCGCCGTTTGCTGAATGTATGTGGATGGGACCGTGCAGAGCAATGCCGTTCCTCTGAGAACGTAATTGCTGTGCACAGCCTTTATCCGGGAGGAAGAACATGGAGCCAATCATAAGATTTGAAAATTTCGGCTTTAAGTACAACGCCCAGCAAAAGCCCACCCTGTACGATATAAATCTGAGCATACACAAGGGGGAAAAGCTGCTGATAGCCGGGCCCTCCGGCTGCGGCAAGTCCACCCTTGCCCACTGCATAAACGGGCTCATCCCCTCCTCCTACAGGGGAGAGATGACCGGCAGCCTCACCATTGCCGGAAAAGAGACCAGGGATATGGGCCTCTTTGATATCTCCCGCCGTGTGGGCACCGTGCTCCAGGACTCCGACGGCCAGTTTATCGGCCTGACGGTGGCGGAGGATATAGCCTTTGCCCTGGAAAACGACTGCGTGGCCCAGCCGGAGATGAAGGAGCGGGTGCTGAAAGCGGCAAAGCTGGTGGATATCTCCGGCCATCTGGGCCATGCCCCCAACGAACTGTCCGGCGGGCAGAAGCAGCGGGTGGCTCTGGCGGGAGTGATGGTGGACGATGTGGAGGTGCTGCTCTTTGACGAGCCCCTGGCAAACCTGGACCCGGCCACCGGCAAGCAGGCGGTGGAGCTTATCGACCAGATACAGAAGGAGACCGGGGCTGCCGTTATAATAATCGAGCACCGGCTGGAGGACGTGCTCCACCGCCATGTGGACCGGGTGGTGCTCATGGGGGAGGGGCGGATAATCGCCGACATGAGCCCGGATGAGCTCCTTTCCTCAAGCCTGCTGAGAGACAGCGGCATAAGGGAGCCCCTGTATATAACCGCCCTGAAATATGCCGGGGTGGAGATAAGGGCGGACATGGCCCCGGCCAGCCTGGAGACCATAAAGCTCGGGGAGAAGGACAAGGAAAAACTGCGTTCCTGGTTCAGTTCCCGGCCGGAGACCCCGGCGGAGGGTGAGCGGCCGCCGCTGCTGGAGGCCAGGGATATCTCCTTTGCCTACGACAACGGCCACCAGGCTCTGAAAGACGTATCCCTCACGGTGTACCAGGGGGAGCTTATGGCCATAGCCGGCACCAACGGGGCGGGGAAGTCCACCTTTTCCAAGCTGGCCTGCGGCTTTGAGATACAGCAGCGGGGCAGTCTCAGCTTCAAGGGCCGGGACCTTATGGAGCTGTCCATCAAGGAGCGGGCAGACCATATAGGCTATGTGATGCAAAACCCCAATCAGATGATATCCAAGGTCATGATATATGACGAGGTGGCTCTGGGACTGCGCACCCGGGGCCTGCTCGAAGAGGAGATAGGCCCCAGAGTGGAAGAGGCCCTGAAGATCTGCGGCCTCTGGCCTTTCAGGAACTGGCCGGTGTCCGCTCTCAGCTTCGGCCAGAAAAAGAGAGTGACTATCGCCTCCATACTGGTTCTGAAGCCGGAGATGATAATCCTGGACGAGCCTACCGCCGGCCAGGACTACCGCCACTATACCGAGATAATGGAGTTTCTGCGGGAGCTGAACGCTAGGGGTATCACCGTGGTGATGATAACCCATGATATGCACCTGATGCTGGAATATGCCGGCCGGGCGGTGGTCTTCTCCGGCGGCCGGGTCATAGCCGACGCAAGCTCCGCCGCCATACTCACCGACGGGGACGTGATACGCCGGGCCAGCCTGAAGGAGACCTCCCTCTATCCTCTGGCCCTGATGTGCGGCATTGAGGACGCCAGGGCCTTTGTCCAGCGCTTCATAGACTACGAGCGGGAGGCGGTGAGAAGATGATAAATATCTTCAACTATATCGACCGCCCCTCCCCTATCCACCGCCTTACCGGGGCCACCAAGCTGGTGTGCCTGCTGCTGTGGAGCTTTGCCGCCATGCTCACCTATGACACCCGCATGCTGATACTGCTGCCCATACTGAGCTTTGTGATGTTTTATATATCCCGGATAAAGCTCAGGGACGTGTCCTTCATGCTGGGCTTCACGGCGGTGTTCATGGTGCTCAATAATGTGCTGGTCTTTGCCTTTTCCCCCCAGCACGGGGTGGAGCTCTACGGCTCAAAGCATGTGCTCTTGGGGCTCTGGGGAAACTATGTCCTCACTAAGGAGCAGCTCTTCTACCATTTGAACCTGGTGCTGAAATATCTCTCCACCATACCCATAGTGCTGCTTTTCGTCTGCACTACCAACCCCAGCGAGTTTGCCGCCTCCCTCAACCGCATAGGCGTCAAATACACCGTGGCCTATTCCGTGGCCCTGGCCCTCAGGTATATCCCGGATATACAGCGGGAATACCATGATATATCCCAGGCCCAGCAGGCCCGGGGCATTGAGATGAGCCGCAAGGAGAGCCTGTCAAAGCGGCTGAAGAGCGCCAGCGCCATCCTTATCCCCCTCATCCTCTCCAGTATGGACAGGATAGAGACCATATCCAACGCCATGGAGCTGCGGGGCTTCGGTAAGAATAAAAAGCGCACATGGTATATGGGCCGGAAATTTTCAAAGCTGGATATCCTGGCTATGGCCTTCTGCGCCCTGCTGCTGGCGATCTCACTCAGCCTCAACGTCATAAACGGAAGCCGTTTCTGGAACCCCTTCATATAACTACCCCCAAAAGGAGAAGCTAATGAGCCACTATTTCTTTACTTCCGAATCAGTAACCGAAGGGCATCCCGATAAGATCTGCGACCAGATATCCGACGCTATCCTGGACGCCATCCTGGAGCAGGACCCCATGGGCCGGGTGGCCTGCGAGACCACGGTGTCTACCGGCCTTGTACACATCATGGGCGAGATAAGTACCAGCTGCTATGTGGACATCCCTAAAATAACCCGGGAAGTCATTCGTGAAATAGGCTACGACCGGGCCAAATACGGCTTTGACTGCGACACCTGCGGCATCATCACCAACATCGACGAGCAGTCCGGGGACATCGCCCTGGGTGTGGACAAGGCCCTGGAGAACAAGACCGGGGAAGAGGAGCAGATGCAAAACGGCGCAGGGGACCAGGGCATGATGTTCGGCTATGCCTGCGACGAGACCCAGGAGCTGATGCCCCTGGCTGTCTCCCTGGCCCACAAGCTGGCAAAACGCCTGGCCGCCGTGAGAAAGTCCGGGGAGCTGAGCTATCTGCGGCCCGACGGCAAGACCCAGGTGACGATAGAATATGACGAGGACCGCCGCCCTGTCCGGGTGGATACGGTGGTGATCTCCACCCAGCACGCCCCGGAGACGGAGACTGAGCAGATACGCCGGGACATGATAGAGCGGGTGATAAAGCCCACCGTCCCCGCCGGGCTATTGGATGAGAAGACCAAGTACCTGATAAATCCCACCGGCCGCTTTGTCATAGGCGGGCCCCAGGGAGACTCCGGCCTCACCGGCCGCAAGATAATCGTGGATACCTACGGCGGCAGCGCCCCCCATGGGGGCGGCGCCTTCTCCGGCAAGGACCCCACAAAGGTGGACCGTTCCGCCGCCTATGCCGCCAGGTATGTGGCAAAGAACGTGGTGGCTGCCGGCCTCGCCTCCCGCTGCCAGGTGGAGCTGGCCTACGCCATCGGCGTGGCCTCCCCTGTTTCCGTGCTGGTGGAGACCTTCGGTACCGGCAAAGTGGCGGACAGGGAGCTGGAAAAGGCTGTGCAGAAGGTCTTTGACCTGCGCCCCAGCGCCATCATCCGTGACCTGGACCTGCGCCGCCCCATCTACCGGCAGCTGGCTGCCTACGGCCACATGGGCCGGGAAGACCTGGACGTCAGCTGGGAAAGGACAGACCGTACCCGGGCCTTGCTGGATGCCCTGAAATAAAATAATCAATAGGCGTCCCCCATACCGGCTGCATAGGGTATGGGGGACAATATCATCGGCAGGTATTTTGAATTTGACCGGAGGAAAACTTGACAAATGTAAATTTTTGTGCTATCATTTCAACAGCCTTTAACAAAGGAGAAGTCTAATGATTCCAGCCGATAAAAAGATAGAGCGCATGCTGAACGTGGCCCATATGTATTATGAGAGGGACATGACCCAGAACCAGATAGCAAAGGAGCTGGGTATCTCCCGCCCCCTTGTGAGCCTGCTGCTCACCGAGGCCAGAAGCTGCGGCCTGGTGACGATAACCATTAACGATGTGCAGAGTCGGGAGCAGCTGGCGGCAAAACGGCTGGAGAGCTGCTTCGGACTGCGCCGGGCCCTGGTGCAGCCGGACGCCGCCTCCGCCGATGCTACGGACAATGCCACGGCCTGCGCAGCTTTTCGCCTCTGCTATGAGGAGGGGGCGGAGAATATAGGCATTGGCTGGGGCTCCATGATGGGCCGTATGGCCGACTGCGCCGAGCCGGAGCCCGGTGAGCAGAGCAAGCCCGGACGGCTCTTTCCCCTTATCGGAGGCATCGGGGCCTCTTACCGGGGCTATCATACCAACGAGCTGGTGAGGATAATCTCAGGGAAATTGGGCTGTCAGGCGGATTATCTCTACTTTCCTGCCATTTTTGATTCGGAACAGGAGCTGGCCATGATACGCAATATGGAGACCTTCCGGGCAGTGTCCCAGCGTTGGGAGAGAATAGACCTGGCCTTTGTGAATGTTTCCAACTATCCCTCCTACCCGGACCTGGGAGTGGAGTACCGCTATGGCGGGCAGCTGCTGCGCCGCCGGGCGGTGGGACGTATCCTGGCCCATTACTATGACGAGGAGGGGCAGCTCATCCACCCGGATGTGGACAATGTGATCCAGTGCTCCCTGGAGCAGCTGGGCCGCTCAGGCAAAGTCACCGCCCTGTGTTCGGCCCACCTGAAGGAGGAGAGCGTTATCGGCGCTCTGCGCCTGAAGCTTATTGACACGCTGGTGCTGCCCTGCAGCCTGGCAGAGCGGGTGCTGGACAGGGCGGAAAAGCCCGCTATGTAAGTCAAACCAAACCATACTTGGCTAAACTGCATAAAAGCCACAAGCGGCTTTTTGCGGTTTAGCCGAATTTTTTTGCCCGGCGCAGAAAAGACTTGTACGAGCGTGTTACATATGTTATCTTTAAATCGTAAAAGCGGTTTAAATTATAACATATGTTAATATAACGGAGGAAACGCAAATGACCAAGCAGGAGTTCAAGGAAAGAATAATAGGGGCCTGCCGCCGGGTGGCGGAGGCGGAGGGAGAGCTGACGGAGATAGACTCCAAATTTGGCGACGCCGACCACGGCATAACCATGACAAAGATAGCCTCTGCCATAGAGGCGGCGGCGGAGGAGAGCCGGGGGGGCATCAGGGCGATGCTGGACGATGCGGCCATGGCGGTGATGATGATAAACGGCGGCAGCGCCGTGCCGCTGTGGAACACCTGGCTGGACGGGCTCCAGGAGGCGGCCCCGGAGGGGGAGGAGATAAGCGCCGGGGAGGTGAAGGAGATGTTCCGCCAGGCCTATGAGACTCTCTTTGCCCTGTCCAAGGCCAAGGTGGGAGACAAGACCATGATGGACGCCCTCATCCCCGCCACGGAGGCAATGCAGGCCGCCGGGGAGGACGAGGCGGAGATATTCGACGCCGCAGCGGAGGCGGCTCTGAAAGGAGCGGAGAACAGCAAAAATTTTGTCTCCAGATTTGGCCGGGCCAGAAGCTACGGCGAGGCCACCCTGGGCACCCCCGACGCCGGGGCGGTGTCTATGAGCTATTTCTTTGCCGGGCTTGCCGGGAAATAAGGCGATGAGCACAGTCTGTCAAACAAAAATAAAATAAAAAACAAACAGGAGGAAAACGCTATGAAAATGAAGAAGTTTCTCAACGACCCCAATACCCTCACCGACGAACTGCTGGAGGGCATGGCCCTGGCCCACGGGGACATCGTGGACGTGCAGGGACATATGGTCATCAGCAAGGCTCTGAAGGATGCGGACAGAGTGACCATAGTCACCTTCGGCGGCAGCGGCCATGAGCCTGCCCAGGCCGGCTTTGTAGGCAGCGGCATGCTGGACATCCAGGTGGTGGGCGACGTGTTTGCCGCTCCCAACCCCCAGGTGGTGTTCGAGGCGGTGAAGCTGGCGGACAAGGGCAAGGGCGTGCTGCTGCTGGTGCTCAACCACGCCGGCGACATGCTCTGCGGCAACATGGTCATGAAGATGGTACAGAAGGCCGGGATGAAGGTGCGCAAGGTGGTCACCCAGGAGGACATCTCCAACGCTCCCCGTTCCAATTCCGACGACCGCCGGGGTCTGGCCGGAGCCATCCCCCTGTACCACATTGCAGCTGCCGCCGCCCGGGAGGGCAAGAGCCTGGACGAGGTGGCGGACATTGCCCAGAAGTATGCCGACTCCATGGCTACCATAGCCGTGGCCGCCCGCTGCGCCACTCACCCCGCCACCGGCGCCGAGTTCGGTGATCTGGGGGATGTGGATATGGAGATAGGCATGGGCCAGCACGGCGAGGGCGGCGGCGGACGCCAGCCAATGAAGAGCGCCAAGGAGACCGTGGAGATAATGGCCAACGCTCTGGTGAAGGACATCCCCCTGGTGAAGGGCGACAAGGCCTTCGTCATGATAAACGGCTCCGGCGCCACCACCCTTATGGAGATGTTCATCCTCTACAAGGACTGCGTGAAGTACCTGGAGGGCCTGGGCATAGAAGTGGTGGCCAACATGGTGGGTGAGATACTCACCGTCCAGGAGCAGGCCGGCTTCCAGCTGAATATAGCCAAGTGGGACGAGGAGACCCTGCGCCTGTGGAACACTCCGGCCCACACCGCCGCTTTCTTTAAGGAGTAATGCAATATGGCTGATGCAATAGGAAACAAGGCCGCCAAGGACTACCACCTGGATGTGGCCGCCCCGGACCAGGGCTTCTTTGCCAAGGGTCTGGGCAATACCGACTGGGGCATGAAAAACCGTCTGTCCCGCATCTTCTCCCCCAAATCCGGCAACACCGTTATGCTGGCCTTTGACCACGGCTACATAATGGGCTCCACCGCCGGCCTTGAGCGCCTGGATGTGAGCATAGCCCCCCTGGGCGAATATGCCGATGTGCTCATGGGTACCAGGGGAGCGCTGAGAAGCTGCATACCCCCCACCCTGAACAAGGCCGTCTGCCTCAGGGCCACCCACGACAGCTCCGTGCTATTTGAGGACATGAGCCAGGGCTGCGGCCTGGGGGTGGACATGGAGGAGGCCCTGCGCATGAACGCCTCCGCCCTGGCAATCCAGTGCTTTGTGGGCGGAGCCGGGGAAAAGGATTCCCTGGAGGTGCTTTGCCGGGCTGCCGACGCCGGCTACCGCTACGGTGTGCCGGTGATGGGCGTCACCGCCGTGGGCAAGGAGATGGAGCGCACCCCCAAGTATTTCCTCCTGGCCACCCGCATCCTGGCGGAGCTGGGGGCCAGCATGGTAAAGACCTATTTCTGCGAGGACTTTGAAAAAGTAGTGGCCGCCTGCCCGGTGCCCATTGTCATAGCCGGGGGCAAGAAGCTGCCGGAGGCGGAAGCTCTCACCATGGCCTACAGAGCCATACAGAGCGGCGCCCGGGGCGTGGACATGGGCCGGAACATTTTCCAGAGCGACTGCCCCATAGCCATGTGCAAGGCGGTGGCAAAGGTGGTGCATGAGGGCTTCACCGACAAGGAGGCCTACGAGTTTTACCTCAGCGAGAAAAACTGAACTTTCAATGTAAATAAGAGAAAAGAGGGTACACGGCCGCTTGCCTTCCACAACGCACAGCCGTATACCCTCCGGGCGGAGCATAAATGCTCACCCTCTTATTATACTTGCGGCATCTCTTTAAGTCAAATCAAAAGCGAGAAAACAGGTAAAAAATAATAGGAGGAAAAAATTATGAAGTTCAGCAAGTACATAGTGGGTCCAATCATAGTTGCCATTCTGGCGACGGTCATGCAGATAATCGACCAGCTCCTGGCGGCGAACACCATCGTAGGCAGCCTGCTGGCGGGAGGCGGCTCCTGGATAGCCTTCCAGGCCTGGGCCTGCTATTTCCTAGGCGGCTGCAACGTGAAAGGCGGAGTGAAGGCCTTCATAGCCTATGTGATAGGCATAGCGGCATCCATTGCCATCATGGTGCTGGGCGGCTTCTTCGGCGGCTTTGTGGGCGGCTTCTTCGGCGTGCCCCTGGCCATCCTCATCATCGTCATCCCCTGCATCTGCTGTGAGAAGGTGGAAATACTCAGCTATGTCCCGGCCCTCTTCGTGGGCGCCGGCGCCTACTTCGGCATCATGGGCTACATTGCCGGAGGCGTTGCCGCTCCCTATACCGGAAGTTTTGTGGCCTTCGGCCTGGTGGAGCTGTTCTACTGCCTGTTCGGCCTGGTCTGGGGCTGGCTCACCGTTACATTCCGCACTGCCTATGAAAAGAGCGTCACCGCAAAGGCGGAGAAATAAAACAGTAAAATATTTTATTCAGGAGGAAACATCATGGCAGCAGAATACATGCACATCGGTATCCCCGTACTGAACAAAAAGCCCGGCATGGTCTACAACGACTGGGGCAAGTTCTGGGTCAATGAGAGCGTGGACGCCTACGACTACAAGATAGAGTACCTGAAGTTCGAGGAGGGCACCCGCTTCCCGGAGATCCTGTCCAAGCAGCCCCATGTGGCCTACAAGGTGGATGACGCCGAGCCCTACCTGGCGGAGGCGGACCGGGTCATCTTCGGGCCGGAAGCCCTGGGGGACAATGTGCGCCTGGCCTTCATCGTGAAGGACGACGCCATCATCGAGCTCTACGAGGAAAAGTAAATTAAACTAAATGCACCTGAACACAGGCCGGGGAATCGCTCCCCGGCCTGTGTTTTCTCTTTACGATAAAGGGCGAATGCTGTATACTTGTGCTGAAATAAAGATATTCCGGGAGGTAGTCAAATGCTGAGCCTTTGCAATGGATGGCAGTTCAGTCCCCAGTGTAGCGAGGAATTTATGAGGGGGGAAGGCCCCGGGGAGCCGGTGCGCCTGCCCCACAACGTAAAGGAGCTGCCTTTGCACTATGCCGGGCCCGAGGACTACGAGGGAGTCTGGGGCTACCGGCGGAAACTGGATATCCCGGAAGCCTATAAGGGCAAGAAACTGTTTTTGCAATTCGACGGGGCGGCCCACCAGGCCTGGGTCTATGTGAACGGCCGCCTGGCCGGGGAGCACCGCTGCGGCTACACCGCCTTCCGGCTGGACATCACGGAACTTATAAACTATGGCGGGGAGAACCTGGTGGCAGTGAAGCTGGACTCAAGGGAGGACGGCAGTATACCGCCCTTCGGCTTTGTCATCGACTACCTAACCTACGGCGGCCTGTACCGGGAGGCCTGGCTGGATGTGCGGGAGCGGAGCTATATTGAGGACGTGTTCGTCACCACCCCCACACTGACCACTGCCCGGGTGCGGATGGAGGTCCGGGGAAGCTGGGACAAGCTGCGCCTGTCCATACTGGACGGGGACAAGGAGTTGCTCAGCGCCCTGGGGGATACGGAGCAGCTGCTGAGCCTGCCCCAGGCGCAGCCCTGGGACATCTTCTCCCCCAAGCTCTATACCCTGAGGGCGGAGCTGCTGGACAAAGAGGAAAAGGTCCTGGATACCCAGAATGTTCCTTTCGGCTTCCGCACGGCAGACTTCAAGGCCGACGGCTTCTATCTCAACGGGAAAAAGACCTTCCTCCGGGGATTGAACCGGCACCAGAGCTACCCTTATATAGGCTATGCCGCCCCGGAGAGCCTCCAGAGGGAGGACGCCAGGATACTCAAGCAGGAGCTGAAATGCACTGCCGTGCGCACCTCCCACTATCCCCAGAGCCAATATTTCATAGACGAGTGCGACAGGCTGGGCCTGCCGGTATTTACGGAACTCCCCGGCTGGCAGCACATCGGGGACGAAAAGTGGAAGGACCAGGCGGTGGAGAATGTGCGGGAGATGATACTCCAGTACCGCAACCACCCCAGCATAGTCCTCTGGGGCGTGAGGATAAACGAGAGCGTGGACGACGACGAGTTTTACCGCCGCACCAACGCCCTGGCCCATGAGCTGGACGACAGCCGCCGGACATCCGGGGTGCGCTATCTGGAAAAGAGCCATCTGCTGGAGGATGTGTACGCCTACAACGACTTCTCCCACAACGGCCTGACCCCCGGGGCAAAGAAGAAAAAGGACGTGAGCCCGGATATGGGCAAGGCCCTGATAATCAGCGAGCACAACGGCCACATGTTCCCCACCAAGAGCTTTGATACCTGGGAAAAGCGCCAGGAGCATGCCCTGCGCCACGCCCGGGTCCAGTCGGCGGCGGCAGAGTCCGGGGAACACGCCGGCTGCTTCGGCTGGTGCATGTTCGACTATGCCACCCACAAGGACTTCGGCTCCGGGGACCGCATCTGCTACCACGGGGTGCTGGACTCCTTCCGCAATCCCAAGCTGGCGGCGGCGGTGTACGCGAGCCAAGGAGAAGAGCCGGTACTGGAGCTGGGCTGCCCTATGGACATAGGGGACTACCCCGCCGGCAACGTAGGGAAGATATACGCCTTCACCAACGCCGAGGAAGTGGCCCTGTACAAAAATGACGTCTACGTCACAAGTTTCACCGGGCGGGAGCAGGAGGGCCTGCGCTGCGGACCCATGCCCATAGACGACACCATCGGCCAGCTCCTGGAGACTCAGGAGGGCTTTTCACCCAGGGAGGCGGAGCTGCTGCGCCGCTGCCTCATCTCCGCAGGCAGGCACGGCCTGGCCAATATGCCCGCCGCCGACAAGGCCCGGATGCTCTGGTGCATGCTGCGCTACCGCCTGAGCATGGACGACGGGGTGAAGCTCTACGGCAAGTACGTTGGCAATTGGGGAGGCGAGGCCACCCGCTGGCGCTTCGAGGGCAAGGTGGGGGGCAAAACGGTGATAAGCCGGACCCTCTGCCCGGGAAAGCAGCTGCACATTGAAGCCCGCTGCAGCAGCGCCCGGCTGAAGGAGGGGGACGCTTACGACATGGCGGCGGTGCGGCTGCGGCTGCTGGATGAGTGGGGCAACGCCGCCGTCTACGCCCAGCTGCCGCTGCACTTTGAAGTCAGGGGAGCTCTGGAGCTGGCGGGGCCGGAATGGGCCACGGCAGAGGGTGGCATGGGCGGCTGCTATGTGAAGACCACAGGCCGGGCCGGGGAGGCGGAGCTGAAGATATCCGTGCCGGGCCTGGAGCCGGTGACTTTGAGATTTGAGGTGGAAGCATGAGACTGGAATATGCGGTGAGAATGATAGACGGCAAAAGTCTCCGGGGCAGCCGGGAGCTGAAGCCCGGAGAAAATCTCATCAGGCTCTCTCTGCCTGAGGGCGTGCTGGAAAGAGTCAGCGGCAGTGTGGAACTGGAGCTGGAGGAGGGGGAAAAGTTTTTCCTCAACGGCTACCAGACCTGGAGCTATTGCCCGGAGTACGATAAAAACAGCCGCATGATGCCCTGGCGCAAGCTGCCGGGCTTCATCGTGCGCCACTACGGCATAGACCGCTACGGGGACTACCACTTCATGGACTATCCCAAAAAGCGGGGCCTGGCCCACGGCTACAGCTACTGCTACTTTCGCCGGGGGGATAGCTACCGGCTGCTGGCCTCCCTGGACGAGAGGCCGGGATATACAGTATTCAAATACGACAGCCGGGCGGGCCTGCTGGAGATAGAGCGGGACTGCGCCGGGCTGGAAGTGAAAGGGGATTTTCCCGCCTTCAGCCTCTATTATGCCCAGGGCAGCGAGGATGAGGTCTTTGACGGCTGGTTCAGGGCTCTGGGCATAAAACCCAGAACCGAGGAAAAGCTCACCGGCTACTCCAGCTGGTACAACAGATATGAGAACATAGATGAGAGGAGCATAGTCTCCGACCTGGAGGGCTGCGCCAAGGTGCTTGAAGAGGGTGACCTCTTCCAAATAGATGACGGCTGGCAGCTGGGTGTAGGGGACTGGCAGGTGGACACCAGGAAGTTCCCCAGCGGCCTCAAACCCATCGTCGACCGAATACACGCCAAAGGCCTGAAGGCCGGGCTGTGGCTGGCGCCCTTCGGCTGCCGCAAAGGCTCGAAGCTTATGAAGGAGCACCCGGACTGGCTGCTGAAGGTGGAGGGCAAGCCCTGGCACTGCGGCTGCAACTGGGGCGGCTTCTATTCCCTGGACATCGACAATGCAGAGGCCATGGAATACCTGCGCCGGGTGTTTGACACGGCGCTGAATGACTGGGGCTTTGATTTGGTGAAGCTGGACTTCCTCTATGCCGCCGCCCCCTTCGGCAGCAAAAAGGAGACCCGGGCCGGGCGGATGACAAGGGCCATGGAGCTGCTGAGGGACTTTTGCGGGGACGAGCTCATATTGGGCTGCGGCGTGCCCCTGATGCCCGCCTTCGGCCTGGTGGACTACTGCCGGGTGAGCTGCGACGTGGGGCTGGACTGGGACAACAGCTGGATAATGCGCCGCACCAACCTGGAGCGGGTCTCTACAAAGCAGGCCATAAGCAACAGCATCTTCCGCCGCCAGCTCAATGGCCGGGCCTTCCTCAGCGACCCGGACGTGTTCTTCCTGCGGGAGAACAATGTGAAGCTGACATGCAGGGAGAAAAAGCTGCTGGCAGACTGCTGCAGCCTCTTCGGGGGCATGCTCCTCTGCTCCGACGACATGTCCGCATATTCGGAGGACGCCCTGAAGCAGTACCGGCAGATGCTGAAAAACCGGGAGGCGGAGAACATCCGGGTCATCGCCGACGGCGGCCTTGCCGTGGAATATGAACTGGAGGGTCGGAAGCTGGGTTTCAAACTGAAATAAATTTACATATATTGGAAATGGCTCAGGCGGGATGAGATTAATATGTCCTGCCTGAGCGTATTTTGTCCCCGGCTTTTGTCAAAAATGGACAATTCAACATTGCCATACCAAAACTGCTGTGGTATAATGTGCAGAAAAAGCAGCCCGCATAAAGGAGACATAACTTGGAAACCATCAGCCAAATCCTGGCAAGGGAGCTGGACAGGCCCCTGGACCATATCGAAAATGTCATCAGCCTTCTGGACGAGGGAAACACCATACCCTTCATCGCCCGCTACCGCAAAGAGCTCCACGGAGCCATGGACGACACCAGCCTGCGCACTCTGGCGGAGCGACTAGAATATCTCCGGGGCCTGCAGCAGCGGCGGGAGACTGTTAAAAAAGCCATAGAGGAACAGGGCAAGCTGACAGAAGAGCTTTCCCTGGCCATAGACGAGGCGGAGACCTTGGCCGCCCTGGAGGACCTGTACCGGCCCTATAAGCAAAAGCGCCGCACCCGGGCCACCGTGGCAAAGGAAAAAGGCCTGGAGCCTCTGGCCACGCAGCTTTTTCAACAGAGCCGGGACCTGCCTGCCCCTGAGGAATTGGCAAAAGATTATGTAAACTCCGAAAAAGGCGTGGAGTCTGTGGAGGAGGCCCTGGCCGGCGCCTCCGATATAATTGCCGAAATGATATCCGACGATGCCGCCCTGCGGGGCATTTTAAGGGACTATATAAAAGCCAACGGAAAGCTCAGGTCGGAGGCTGCCACAGAGGAGGACAGCGTCTACCGCCTGTACTACGATTTCAGCCAGAGTCTCAGCCGCCTCCAGGGACACCAGATCCTGGCCATAAACCGGGGCGAGAAAGAGGGCATATTGAAGGTCTCGGTGGAAGTGGACCGGGAGACCGCCCTGCAGCGGCTGCGCCGTGGGGTGATAAAGCCGGGCAGCAGCGCCATGGCCTTTGTCCGTGCCGCTGCCGACGACGCCTATGACCGGCTCATCTTCCCCTCTCTTGAGCGGGAGACCAGGAGCAGCCTTACTGACAGCGCCTGCGAGGGCGCCATAAAGATGTTCGCCCTTAACCTCAAGCCCCTGCTGATGCAGCCGCCGGTGAAGGGCAAGGTGACCATGGGTCTGGACCCGGGCTACCGCAACGGCTGCAAGGTGGCGGTGGTGGACGGCACCGGCAAGGTGCTGGATACCGCCGTTGTCTATCCCACCTTCTCCGCCGGGAAGAAGGCGGAGGCCATACGCACACTCTCCGCCCTGATAAGAAAGCACGGCGTGGAGCACATCGCTATCGGCAACGGCACCGCCTCCCGGGAGACGGAGCAGATGACCGTGGAGATGCTCCACCAGCTGGGGGGCGGCCAGGCCTATGCAATAGTAAACGAGGCCGGGGCCTCGGTGTACTCCGCTTCCAAGCTGGGGGCGGAGGAATTCCCGGACTTTGACGTGAACCTGCGTTCCGCCGTGTCCATAGCCCGCCGGCTCCAGGACCCTCTGGCCGAGCTGGTGAAGATAGAGCCCATGGCCATAGGCGTGGGCCAGTACCAGCACGATATGCCCCAGGCCAAGCTGGAGGAGACTTTGGACGGGGTGGTGGAGGACTGCGTCAACGCCGTGGGCGTGGACGTCAATACCGCCTCCCCGGCCCTGCTGCAAAGGGTGTCCGGGCTCAACAAGACCACCGCCAAAAACATCGTGGCCTACAGGGAGGAAAATGGGGTCTTTACCAGCCGTAAGAGCATAACCAAGGTGCCAAAGCTGGGGCCCAAGGCTTTCCAGCAGTGCGCCGGTTTCCTGCGTGTGCCGGAGAGCAAGCAGGTGTTGGATAACACCGCCGTCCATCCGGAGAGCTATGCCGCTGCGCAAAAGCTGCTGGAGCTCTGCGGCTACAGCCTGGAGGACGTGGCTGCCGGGAATATAGCTCAGCTGCCGGAGCGGCTGGAGAGCTACGGCGCCGCCAGGGCCGCAGAGGACTGCGGCGTGGGCGAGCCCACCCTCAGGGACATCGCCGCCGAGCTTATGAAGCCGGGCCGGGACCCCAGAGACGAGCTGCCTCCCGTGCTGCTGCGCCGGGACGTGCTGGAGATAAAGGACCTCAAGCCCGGCATGGAGCTGACGGGTACCGTGCGAAACGTGATTGACTTCGGAGTTTTTGTGGATATCGGCGTCCATCAGGACGGCCTGGTCCATATTTCCCAGATAAGCGATAAATTCATCCGCCATCCCAGTGAGGTCCTGGCGGTAGGTGATGTGGTAAAGGTAGTGGTGCTGGACGTGGAGGAGAAAAAGCACCGCATATCTCTTTCAATAAAACAGGCGAAAGGTCGGTGACATATATGACAAAGGAAGAAATAAGAAACATCAGGATAGCCCAGCTGGTGAATTACGGCGTCTCCCGGAACCTGATAGAACGGGAAGACAGGTATTGGGCGCTGAACAATATACTGGCGGTGCTTGGTCTGGACAGCTTTGAGTCCCCGGAGGAGCTGCTTTTTGAGCCGCCCCTGGAGGAGATACTCAAAGGCCTGCTGGACGATGCGGAGGAGCGGGGGATAATACCCGGCGGCGTTACCAGCCGGGACCTGCTGGACTCCCGGCTCATGGGCGCCATCACGCCCAGACCCTCCCAGGTGCTGGAGAAGTTCTGGTACCAGTACAAGATAAGCCCCATGGTGGCCACCCAGTGGTACTATGACTTCAGCCGCTATACGGACTATATCCGCAGCTACCGGGTGATAAAGGACATGAAGTGGGTATCCAAGACCCAATACGGGGATATAGACATTACCATCAACCTCTCCAAGCCGGAGAAGGACCCCAGGGCCATAGCCGCTGCCAAGCTCCAGAAGAGCTCCGGCTATCCCAAGTGCCTGCTGTGCCGCCAGGCGGAGGGCTATGCCGGGCGCATGGACTACCCCGGCAGGGCCAACCACAGGATAATACCCCTGAAGCTCAACGGGGAGAATTTCTTCCTCCAGTATTCCCCCTATGTGTATTACAATGAGCACTGCATAGTCCTGAATGAGAAACACGTGCCCATGAAGATAGACAAGAACACCTTCCTGCGCCTGCTGGACTTTGTGCGCCAGTTCCCCCACTACTTTTTGGGCAGCAATGCGGACCTGCCCATAGTGGGCGGCTCCATCCTCAGCCATGACCACTTCCAGGGCGGCAACTACTGCTTTGCCATGGAGAAGGCGGAAGTGGAGCAGGAGCTCAGCTTCCCCGGCTTTGAGGATATAAAGGCGGGCATAGTGAAATGGCCCATGTCCGTCATCCGCCTGCGCTGTGCCGACAGCGGGCGTATAGCCCAGCTGGCGGACAAGATACTGGGAGCATGGAGAGAATACAGCGACGAGAGCGTGAATGTCTTTGCCGAGACTGAGGGCGAGCCCCACAACACCATCACTCCCATTGCCCGCCGCCGTGGCAAGGACTATGAGATGGACCTGGTGCTGCGCAACAACCTCACCACGGAGGAGCACCCCCTGGGCCTGTTCCACCCCCACGCCGAGCTGCACCATATAAAGAAAGAGAATATAGGACTCATCGAGGTGATGGGGCTGGCCGTGCTGCCGGCCAGGCTCAAGGAGGAGCTGCGGGAGCTGGCGGAAGTGCTGAAAAACGGAGGGGACCTCTATGCCTCCGAGGCCACCGCAAAGCACGCCCCCTGGGCCGAGGAGCTGAAGACTCGTTATGACTTCAGCAAAGAGGATGCGGACAAGATCCTGCGCCAGGAGGTGGGCGTGGTGTTCCAGCAGGTGCTGGAGCACGCCGGGGTCTTCAAGCGGGACGAGCAGGGCCGCACCGCCTTCCTGCGCTTCGTGGAGAGCGTGAAATAAATCCTGCCTGAGGAGGATTTTATGAAGCTGGTCAATACTTGGTATGAAAAACGGTGGGTAAAGCTGCTGCTGGCTGTAACGGCAAATTATGTGTTCCTGTATGTACTGCTGAAAATAGTTACGCCAAGATACGCCATAAATGATGACATTTTAATATCAATGTTTATCGATGGACAGATGGCGAATAAGAGCAGCTACATTTTGCATTGTAATTATTTTCTGGCAGAGATTCTGAAACGACTCTACGATCTGTGCGATAACAGCTATCCGATATACAATCTGCTGCAGTATGCAATGCTGTACCTATCTTTTACCGGGATCAGTTATATCTTATTGCGGCGCTGCAATTTCCTTGTGGCTTTCGGAGCGGCAGTATGCTTTCTGGGCGCCTTTGGGCCGGAGTGCTATATCTGGATTACGTTTACAAAATCATCCAGCGCTGCGGCCATTTCTGGAGTAATGCTTATGCTGTTTTCCAGAAGGGAACAGACTGATAAAATCGAAAAATGGCTTACGATGGCGGTCGGGATTTTGCTGTGCCTGCTTTCATGCATGCTGCGCTTTGAATCCTTTGGACTGATGCTCCTGCTGATTTTCCCCATCGGACTTTACGAGATGTTGACCTATATAGGTGCAAAAGGGGAGCGCAGGATACTCAGAGAGGCATTGTCCTACCTTGCGCCGTTTCTGGCAATGCTGGCGCTTGCAGCCGGTTTGTACGGCGGAAACAGCCTGATATGGCGTACCAGCCCTTATAAGGAATATAAAGAATTAATATTTCAGTGCCGTGAAGTAGTAGATATACGTCAAAATGTTAAGGATTATGACCTCATGCCGGAGGTATATGAGGAACTGAACATTTCCAGGGACGCCTGCTTTATGGCAAATGATTACCAGGGTTTTGACGATACGGCTGTCTGGACAACAGAGACTGCCGAGCGGGTTGCTCTGGAGAGAATCCAGCTGGGCTTGAACCCCGGTTTTGGGGATTTGGTGAAAACGTTTGCCTCATGCTGGAAGGTGTTCTTGACATACGGCTTCATGTGGGGAAGCGCCGGAATCCTTGCGTTATGGTTATTTGCTGCCAAACATGACAAATTTAAAATGGTCGCTCTGGCGGGACAGATATTCATTTTTGCCGGAATATATTTCTGATTCATATGGCTGGGCAGATATCTGATCGACCGCATAGATGCAGGAATGTTTATGGCAATATCTGCCGGTATGTTATGGCAGCTGGGTGATGTAAGACTCGGAAGAGGAAGACAAGTCGTATGCCTGCTCATAACATTGACGGCAATGGTGGTTTGTTTAAACCAGTACAAAACCTTCCATTCCAAATATTCAGATAACCTGGCAGGGGACAATGGATACTCCAAAAAACAAATCCAAATGCTCATAGATGACGAACATTTGTTTATTGTGGGAAGTACAGCGCTTAATCAGTACATATATTCTCCGCTGGAAGCTTTTCCCCAGGGCTACAGGGATAAACTGTATTTTTCAGCGGGCTGGGCCGTTAGGCATCCACAGGTAATGGAACTGCTGGCAGAATACGATGTAGAAAACCCATACAAAGATTCTGTAAATAATGAAAAGGTATATGTTATTCCCAACGATGTAGAACGGCTGGTAAGATATGTCCGTTACTATTACGATGAAAATGCCAGGGCTGAGCTAGTGGAAGATCTGAGCGCTGAAGTTGGTATCAACATATACAAGCTGGTAAGCTAAAAAGGGAAATCACATGACACTTGGCAAAAACTGGTACAAAAGCGACAGGGCACGGCTGCTGTTCGCCATACTGCTGAATCTGGCCTTCCTGGCGGCGCTGCTGCTGTGCTTTGAAGTTCGGTTTGAGGAAAACGACGATCTGACCGTCCAGAAATATCTGGACGGCCAGACCGGCGTAAAGAGCCCATTCGTGGTCTATATCAACTACTTCCTGGCCCGGCTGCTGATAGCGCTGTACAATGTCAGCGGCAATGCCCTGCCCATGTTCTCCCTGCTGCAATATACCATGCTGCTGCTGAGCTTTACCGGACTGAGCTACATGCTCTTCAGACGTCTGGAGCTCCTGCCCGCCGCTGCCGCCTCCCTGGCCGTGCTCTGCTTTTTCGGGGCGGACAGCTACCTGGCCCTCACCTACACCAAGACCGCCGGGATCGCCACGGCGGGAGGCGTGAGCCTGATGTTGACGGGGGCAATTGAAAAGAGGGGCGCAAGAAAATGGGTGCCCCTGGTACTGGGCGCCGTGCTGCTGCTCTTTGCCCTGATGATGAGGGACAAGGAGTTTGCCGCCTGTGCGGTCCTGCTGGTCCCTCTGGGCCTGTGGGCCCTGGCCGAACAGTTGAGCTCTGCCCCTTCCGGCCGGCGGCTCAGGGCCGGGGGGCGCTTTTTGCTGCCTTTCCTGCTGACCATAGTCCTGGCTGCAGGAGTTTTTATAGGCAACGAGCTGATTTGGGACAACAGCGAATACAGCAGCTACAAGGAGTTCAACGCCCGGCGCAGCCGCTTTGTGGACTACAATGTGCCGGAGTATGAGCAGATGCCCGAGGCCTATGACAGCCGGGGCATAGACGAATACACCCGGGACATGTTCATGGAAAACTGCTATGAGCGCTCTGTGTGGACGGGGGAGACCTATGAGGTCCTGGCCGACACCCGGGACGAACTGGTGACAAAACCCAGCCCCGGGGAGTGTCTGGGGACCTTCCTCAACAACTGCCTGTCCGCCTTTTTTATCCAGAAGGCCATATACGGTATGCTGGCGGCCCTGGCGCTGTGGCTGGCCTGGGGCAGAAGGAGGCTGAGGGACTTTCTGTGCCTGGGCCTGGCCTTTGCTGCCTTCGGTCTGCTGTACCTGTATCTCATCTATCAGGGCCGTTACCTGGTGAACCGCACCGATGCGGGCTTCTTCTTTGCCCTGACGGTGACGCTGCTGTGGCTCATAGAGCCGGGGAGGGCCCGGGGCGACGGGCTGCTGTGCCTGACGCTGCTGTGCCTCTGCCTGGGTCTGGCTTATCGGCAGAACCAGGATTACTGTTACTTCTATCCTGACAACTTTCTGGGGGATGACAGCGCCGACAAGGCGGCGGTGGAGACCCTTATCGACGACGAGCATTTCTTCCTGGCAGAGGTTGACGCAATAAACCTGACCCTGTATTCGCCCCTGGAGACCGTTCCCGCCGGTTATGCCGACAGCATCGTTTTGATGGGAGATTGGTGTGAAAACCACCCTCTGAACGACGCCGCCATGGCCGCCTATGGCATAGAGGAGCCAATGCGGGACCTGGTGTACAACGACAGGGCCTGCATAATAAGCAAGGATATCAGCACGCCTTTGCAGTTTATAAGAGATAAATATGCCCCGGAGGCCCGGGCCGAACTGGTCCAGCCTCTCAGCAGCGAGACGGGGCTGAACATTTACAGGATAATCAGCTGAGGATGGGACATGGCTTTTTTTGAGAGACTAAGAGGAAAATGGGACAGAGACAGGGGACTGAGGCTGGCGGCGGCGCTGCTGCTGAACGCCCTGTTCCTGCTGCTGATGCTCAACTGCTTCACTCCCCGCTTTGAGACCAACGACGAGGTGCTCATGAGCAAGTTCGTGGACGGCCAGATGGCGGAGAAGAGCGCCTATATCCCCTTTATCAATATAGTCCTGGGCTATATTCTGAAGCTGGAGTACAGCCTTTTGGGGGAGAGCCTGAACTGGTACAGCATATCCCAGTACGCCCTGATGTTCTGCGGCTTTACCGCCGCAACCTGGGTGCTGCTGCGGCGCTTCCGCCCGCTGCCTGCCCTGAGCATGGCCGCCATTGTCCTCATGACCGTGGGCATGAACGCCTACCTCTATCCCTCCTTTTCCAAGGTCTGCGCCCTGGGCACGGCGGGGGGACTGAGCCTGATGCTCTATGCCAAGGGGGAGGGGGAGAGCACAAGAAAGCTGCCCCTGGCCCTGGGCTTTGCCCTGGCGCTGCTGGGCTATCTCTGGCGCTATGAGGAGTTTTTTGGCGTAGCCGCCCTTATGGCCCCGGCGGGCCTTGCGGCTCTGCTGGATATATGGGCAAACCATAAGGGGGAGCGGACAAAGGAAAAGCTGAGGCAGTCATGGCTTTACGCCCGGCCCTTCCTGCTGCTGCTGGCGGCGGTGCTGGCCCTGTACAGCTTTGACCGCTTCCTGTGGACCCGGGGGGACTACGGGTACTTTACCGACTTCAATTACACCCGCCATGTGCTCATGGACTATGCCCAGCTGCCGGACTATGAGCAGATGCAGGAGGTATACGACTCCCTGGACCTGGACGACAATGCGGTGTACTTTCTGAAGAACTGGAACTTCTATGACACGGAGAAGTTCTCCCTGGAGCAGATGGAGGCGGTGCTGGCGGCCAGGGACCAGTGGCTGGACCCCAAGAGCCCGGGGGAGTGCCTGGGCGTGTTCCTGGATGAGGCCGTGCCGGGCCTTGCAAAGACCCTTGCCTTTTTTGCCCCGGCCCTGATGCTGATGCTTTGGCTCGCCTGCGGACGGCGCAGTTGGCGTTCTTGGCTGGGATTGCTGCTGAGCCTGGGCTTCTTCGGCATTATCTACCTGCTGATGATATACCAGAACCGTTATCTTGCAAACCGCATGGACATGGGCCTGCTGCTGGCCCTGGCCCTGGTGATGAGCTTTCTGATGGACGGGGAGAAGCTGAAAAGAGAGGGCCTGCTGTGCTGTGCCCTGGCTGTGCTGGCCGTATTTACCGGGCTGTATATGAACAAAAACGTCTGCCTCTACAGCGGCCAATATGAGGTGGAGGACAAGAGCAGCCAGAAGGCCGCAGTGGAGCTGCTTCTGGAGGATGAGGAGCACCTGTATCTGTGCAAGGTCTGGAGTATAGACCATGAGCTCTATGGGCCCCTGGAGACGGCTCCCCAGGGCTTTGCCGACAGGATAGTGCTGCTGGGGGGCTGGAGCCTGTACCACCCCAGCATAGAGCATGTGCTGGAGAGCTATGGCATAGAAAACCCCTACCCGGACATGATAGACAATCCCCAGGTGCTGCTCATAGATAAGGATATTGAGCGCACCGTGGAATATCTGCAAAAATACTATGAGCCCTCCGCCCGGGCGGAAAAGCTGGAGGAGCTCAGCACAGAGACCGGGCTGGAGATATATCGGATAGTCAGCGAAAACTGAGCCTGGGCCTGGCGTACACAGGGGAGCAGAAGATCGCCATGTGGGATTTTGGCCGCTACACTGTGGATGATATCGCCCTGTTCAACTGCTGCTTTGGAGGCCGGGCTCAGTTCATCGGCTTCCCGTCTTGGGAGGGAGCTTCCTCCGGGCTGCTGCCGGAAGAGCGGCTGGGCATGTCCTCTGCCGGTGACCATACGCTCTAAAGCCATAGACAGCGAAGATATATCCCGGCAGGTGGAGGAGCCGACGGAAAAGCTGGACTGCCTGGCCATATGCGATGAGCTGATACTTGACATCGTCTTAAACTGTGCCCAGGGATACTTCCAGAAGGACAAGGACGTGGACAGCGTGGCAAAGGAGATACAGTCCAGAGTGGGCATATATCTGGCGGAACAGTACGGCTGAAGCGCCTTACAGAGACACAGAGAAAACAACGACAATCCAGGCCCCGGGATCTCCCGGGGCCTGGATTGTTCAGCTTGTCAAAAAAGCCCTACAGACTTTTTTGACTGCGCTTCTCCCGCCAAGCATTTTGCCCTTGGCAAAATGCTGCTTCGCCCGAAAAGCCTTGAAAAATCAAGGCTTTTCTGTGGCGGGTTATTGCATCACGAGGCGGGCCTTGCCCCCTCGTGCTCCCCCGCTGCTCTATTGTCTTTACTTATACTATAGTTTTTTGACAGTCTCGACAATCCAGGCCCCGGGATCTCCCGGGGCCTGGATTGTTCAGCTTATTATTCTTTTTAGTCTCCGACTCAGGTGATTATCCGCCGGGCCTCGTAGCCTCTGTCGGCATAGTAGCCGGAGAGCTGGGAGATGATGACGCCGGTGGAGGAGTTTGCCGCATGGACGAACTTGCCGTCGCCTATGTAGATGCCCACATGTCCGATGTAGCTGCCGCCGGAGTAGAAGCAGAGGATGTCGCCGGGCTGCAGGTCGGAGGGCTCCACATGTACGCCGTTTCGGGCCTGGTCGCAGGCCACGCGGTTGAGGGTATAGCCAAAGTTCTTGTAGGTATAGTACACCAGGCCGGAGCAGTCAAAGCCGGTCTCCGGGGAGGCGCCGCCCCAGCTGTAGTTATAGCCCACGAACTGGAGAGCGAAGTCCGCCACCTGGCGGCCTTCCACTGTACCGCCGGCATCGGGGGAGACGGTATTGGAGTAGCTGCCCTCCTTCACGTACTGGGAGTATACATAGCCGGACTGGCCGTTATATATAACTGCGGTCCAGTCGCCGGTGGTGCCGGTTATAGTGACTGTGTTGCCGTAAAACAGCTCGCAAAGTATCTGAGAGCTCATGGAGGCCCCGGCGCGCATGCGCACGTTGTTGCCGCTGATGTAGCCCTGGGTCTGGGCGCTGCTGTCCTGGGGGGGAGTGGTGGCCTGGGGCGCCTCAAGGGAGGAATCGGGAGTCTCCAGCCCCGGCAGTTCCGTGCCGGCGCTGCTGCTGAGAGTTACATACTGGGAGTAAACATAGCCGCTGACTCCGTTTATTGTGCACAGGTACCAGTCCCCGGAACTGCCGGTGACGGTCACTGCGGTACCCTTGTTATAGCTGTCTATGATGGAGTAGCTGGTGGAAGGGCCGGTGCGGAAGCGCACAGTGTCGCCGTTTATGTAGCCCGTCTGTTCCTGAGAGGGAACGACGGAGGGAGAGGACTCAGGAGTGGCGCTGGGGACGGGGGTCGAGGGATTGAACTCAAAGCCCGGCGCCGTATTCTGAGAGCCGCTGTTATCGGGATAAACGGGGGTGGCAGAAGGGGGAGTCAAGCTGCTGTTGCCATCGGGATAGTCCAGGAAGATATCGTTCTCCCCGCTTATTATCGTCGAGCCGGAGCCGGAATAGCTGCCGGAGCTCACATACTGGGAGAACACATAGCCGGACTGTCCGTCGATGATACAGGCGGTCCAGTCGCCGGAGCGGCCGGTGATCGTCAAAGCCTTCCCCAGGTTATATTCGCCCAGGATGGTGGCGCTGTTGGAAGGGCCGCTGCGAAAGCGCACATACATGGCGTTTATGTATCCGCTGCTCTGGCTGCCCGAGTTCTGGCTGCCGCTGATGTCGGAGCCCAGGTTCAAACCGCCGTTATCCTGGCTGTTCTGGCTGCCTGCAATCAGAGTGTCGGAGCCCAGGTCTCCGGCAAAGGGGTCGGAACTGAGGGAGAGATAGGCGGCGGCCATATAGCCGCTCTGGCTGCCGTAATCAACTGCATACCAGCTGTCGTTGGAGCGGTCGGTCACATTGACGCTGCTGCCGCCGGATAGACAGTTGATAATGCGGTAGTTGGTTCCCGGGCCGGAGCGAAGGTTTACCTCGGTGCCGGTGACTACAGCGCTTTGCGCAAAGGCGGACACGCTGAAGCAAAAGCTCATGACAGCTGCGGCAAGGAGGGTCCTAAAGACATTTTTGCGCATTTGAAACAGATCCTTTTTTTAGTTTATCTGGAGGCCAGGGCGCGGTCCAGCCAAACCACAGCCACATCCATTGCAGAATAAAGCCCGTCCTTCTCCGCCTTCTTGACGATGCGGTCTCTGGACTTGATGCTGGCGTCGGTAAGCTGGAGCTGCACGGAGACCTTAGTGGCCACGTCCAAATCTTTTACCTTTTTTGTTTCCAGGATTTGCAGCATGATGATGTATTTGTCAGCAAAGCTGCCGTAGTAAATGATATTGTCCTTTCTTTGGAAGGGATGTCCCTTGTATTCCAATGTCTTAGCCAATAAAAGCACCTCCAGTGGGTAAAAACCCGTAATCAAAATGTAACATATTGAACAAACTTTGTCAACAGAAAATTATGGTAAACCCTGCCGCAGGGGAAAGGACCGGGGCCGAAGTCCGGGGCAGGAGGGATGTCTCCCGCCCCGGGCATGGCGATTTACCAGATAAACATGTTATCTCCCCCGCCGCCGAGGAAGGGGTCGTCGCTGCCGCTGCCGCCCCAGATATTACCTGAATTGCCGTTCCATATATCGCCGCCGGTGGAGCCGCCGGTCCAGTTATCGCTGAACTGGTCCCCGCCGCCGATAATGGTGCCGCCGGCAGAGCCGCCGGTGTCGGGATCGGTGGTGATGAAGTCATCCAGGAACTCGTCTTCCTCCGGGTCGGTATAGCCGAAGATACCGGTATTCTCGCCGCTGAGATAGGGATAAGTGAAGGACTTCCAGGCCAGCCCGTCATGGAGGGGAGACATGACCTTTTTCCACAGCTGGGCGGCCGGATTGCCGCTGACCTGTATAGCTTCCTGCTCGTCATAGCCGGTCCACACAGCGGCCACGTAGTAGGGGGTACAGCCTACGAACCAACGGTCCATATACTGGCCGGAGCTGCCGGTCTTGCCTGCAACGGGTACGGACCACAGGGCGGCCTCGGTGCCGGTGCCGTGTTCCACGGCGTTTTGCAGCAGATAGGTGAGGGTGTATGCGGTGTTGGGTTCAAAGGCCTGTATGGTGCGGGGGGTGTTGTCAATGACTATATTGCCCTCGCTGTCGGTGAGCATGGTATAGGTGCGGCTATAGGTGAAGATACCGTCGTTGACGATGGAGCAGTAAGCCTGGGCCATCTCCCGTACGGTGCAGCCGTTGTAGAACTGACCCAGGGACATGGGGGCGTAGGCGATATCGTGCTCCGGCACCAGACTGGTAAAGCCCAGGTGGTTGACCAGATAGTCATAAGAGGTCTGGGGGCCCTGAGGGAGAATATCCACTATCTGGGCCGCCACGGTGTTGATGGAGTATTGCAGGGCGGTGTAAATAGTCACAAGGCCCATATAGCTGCGGCTGTCGTTGGCGGGCAGCCAGTCAATGCCGTTGAGCACCACGTTGGGGGAGTCCATGACCGTGGTCTCGGGGGTGATAAGCCCAAGGTCGATGGCGGGACCGTAGGCGGACAGGGGCTTGATGGAAGAGCCGGGGGGACGCTTGGTGCCGGTGGCCCGGTTAAGTTCAAAGTTGCCGGTCTTCTCACCCACGCCGCCGCTAAGGCCCAGGATGCGCCCGTCATAGGGGGCCATGACCACTATGCCGCTTTGCAGCTGCTGGTCGCTGCCCCAGGTGTTGGGGATGGCCTCCAGGTCGGTATAGATGGCGTCGATGCTGTTTTGGACGTTCACATCCAGGCAGGTATAGACATTATAGCCGCCGTTGCGCAGCAGGGTATCGGCGGTCTCCCGGCTTATGCCCTTGAGCTGCATCAGGTCGCTTATCACATCGTCGATGACCACCTCGGTGTAGTAGGAGTAAATGGTCTGGGAATACTCCTCTCCCGGGCTGCGGGTGAACACCAGCTCCTCGGCCACCGCATCCTTGTACTGCTGGTAGTCGATATAACCCTGCTCATACATCTCCCGAAGGATGGTCTCCTGGCGTTCCTTGTTGTTCTGCTCGTTGTAGAAGGGGTCGTAATAGGTGGGCAGATTGGTTATGCCCACGATAGCTGCGCATTCGGCCATGGTAAGGTCCTTGGCGTCCTTGCCGAAATAGGTCTGGGCAGCCATTTGAACGCCATAGCAGCCCTGGCCGAAGTAGACGGCGTTGAGATAGTACTCAACGATCTCCTGCTTGTCGTAGCGCTTTTCCAGTTCCAGCGCTCCGAATATTTCCGATAGCTTGCGCTGTATGGTCACCTCGTCCTTGCCGGTGAGGTTCTTGATAAGCTGCTGGGTAATGGTGGAGCCGCCGTAGCTGGTGTCCATCTTGGCGAACATGGTGACGAAAGCGCCGGCGGTGCGGTACCAGTCCACGCCCTTGTGCTCATAAAAGCGCTTGTCCTCTATGGCCACCAGGGCCTTCTCCAGATACCAGGGCAGGTCCTCATAGTCCACCCATTTGCGCTTTTCACTGCCGGAGAGGGTGGCCAACTCCCTCCATTCTCCGCTGGCGTCCTGATACCAGAGGGTGCTGGATTCGTTAAGCTTCAGATCCTCCAGGTTCAGATCGAAGCTGGGGACCAGGCAGGTCCTTACGTAGTAGGCGAACACGCAGGTAAACATCATGCCCGCCACCAGGAATATCAGCAAAACAGTGCCGATGACCTTCAGCACGGCTCCGATGGAGCCGGATATCACATCGCCGGTCACATTGGCGGCTTTTTTTACTATATGCCTTTTCTTTTTCGGCGGCTGGGGTTCAGGGCTTTTCTTTTCGCTGTCCTGAACGTCAGGGCTCTTTTTGCTCATTAAAAAAAGGCGCCTCCTTTACGCTAAACTATATTGAATGCCCAAGGCGCAGGCCTTAAATCGTGTGGATACATTTTGCCATTATATCACAGCTTTCCGCCCAACGGTAGAGAAAATGTAAATTTTTTCTTTAGAAAGCGCCTGCCATACCCATAGTATATCCAGTATTTGGGGAAATTAGCGTATAAATCAAAAGCCGGCGAGAGATACTATTTTCGTAGCTCAAAGCGAGAGAAGCTCTGGAAAAGGGGGAAACTTAAATGGGACTTAAACTGAGGATAGCTCTTATGACTTGCCTTGTGGCGGCGGCTGCCTTTACCGCTGCCGAGGCTTTCAGAAGCATCGTCCCGGAAAAGACAGCCATACCCGAGGAGGTCTACGCCCGCTTCCGGGGACGGGAGGAGGATGCGGAATACTTCCTGCGGCCCTGCCAGGGCTATGTGGCGGTGTACGGCAGCCAGCGGGAAAAAGAGCCGGTATCGGTCACGGATATCGAACTTGCCAATCTGCGCAGCGCCGACAGGGCAATGGTGCAAAAGGGCATACCCGTTGCCGACCAACGGGAATTGCTGAGCCTTTTGGAGGACCTGGGCTCCTGAGAGGACAAGCAGAACTTATTTAAATAAGATTTACAATTTTTGTTCCGCTCGGTGTTGATTTATTCGGCAATATAGTATACAATAAAGCCATCAAAGCAGAATGGAGAACAACATGAGCGAAGAATTTGGAAGCGACTTTATCACCATCGTGGATGACGACGGGACTGAGTTTGAACTGGAAGTGCTGGATACCATGGATTACAAGGGCCAGACTTTCGTGGCTTTCCTCCCCGCCGATATGGATGAGAACGACCCGGATTACGGTATAGTTATCCTCCGCTCCGTCCTGGACGAAAAGGGGGATGAGCTCTTTGAATCCATAGATGATGAAGAGGAGCTCCAGGATGTATACGAGCATTTTTCACGTATCCTCTTTGACGATGAGGAGGAGTAAAAAGTTTCCTGTAATCAAAAGGGCTCTTTCTGCATAGGATGAATTGCCCCCAGGGAAAAAATAAATATAATTCCTGCTGTGTGCGTGTTGCCTTTCCAGGCTTTTTGGCCCATTAAACCCACATCTCTTATAAGGGATGCCGATTTGAATCTGCGGATTGCAGGCCTCCCGGCCTACAAAAGCTGGACGTTGGAAGCAGTGAAACAGAACTTAGGCGACCCACCTGCTCTTATGTGCAGGTTATAATTGGGCCGGCACGGCATTTGCGGGGTACTCTCCGGAGCTCAGCTCCGGGGAGTTTTTTGTTTTAGTATGCTCTCGTTCGCCAACTATTGCGGGGATTGAAACATAAATTTCCCCGGCTCCCGAACAGGGGAGCCGGGGAAAAGCGCATTCAAGCCGCCTGGGGCAGCTCTATGCTCTCCACATCGTTGAAGCCGGTGATGTCTACGGTTGTAGGGAGACTTTTTATATCCAGCTGAGATATGAGAGGAGCGCCGGAATTTTCCAGGACGAACTGGAGCAGGGAGGCAAGGTCGGCGCTGAGGCGCACCGGGCTGCCGTCATTTTCGGATATCCATATGGTCAGCACCATGTCTTGGATGGAGCTGCCGGCGTGGGAGACGTCCGCACCAAAAGCAGCCTCCAGCATGGAGCCGGGAATTTTAAGGATAAAGGGGCGGCAGAGCAGGCCGTTCACCGTCTCGCTGTCGCCGATGCTGAGGGCTTCTGGGTCATCCTGAAGCAGACTAAGCACGGTTTCCACATCCATGCCTTTCTCCCCGCCGGAGCCCCCGGCCAGAGGAAGGGCGGCGCTGAACCAAAGCCTGCTGTCCTCCCCGCCCAGACCAAACATGAGCCGAAGGGCTCCCTCCTGGGTATACAGGTAAAGAGGCAGCTCCATGGCGCCAAGCTTGCCCATGTCTATCTTTATATCCATATAGAGAGTGCCGGGGTCTATGATGCAGCGGCAGTCAGCCTGGACAAGGGCCTGGAAAGGCAGGCCGGCTGCGGAGGCCTCCAGCTCCCCTTCCGCTGTAAAGCTCAGACTGTCCATCCCGGCGACATGGCGGTAGGCCCGCTTAACTATGAGCATTTCACTAAGACCCATGCTGCATGCGCAGAGGCTGAGTGACAGCGCAAGGACAAGGAAAAAGGCTGCGGCCTTGGTAAGTTTTTTCTTCATTCATTTCATCCTTCCCATATAAATTTTTCCTTTGACTGTCAGACGAAAACAGACTCCGGCATGTTCCAGCCCGGGCTGCTGCGCCTGATTTCTTTACAGTATATTAAAACAGGCTGAGGAAAAATCCTCAGCCCGCACGGTATCTTATAGCTTTTTTCAGGGAAAGATGGAAAAGCTTTACACCACGCCCTGGGCCATCATGGCCTCGGCCACCTTCAGGAAACCGGCAACATTTGCACCCAGCATCAGGTCGCCGGGCTTGCCGCACTTGACGGAGGCGTCGTAGCAGGCCTTGTAGATGTTCTTCATGATACCCTGGAGCTTCTCGTCCACTTCCTCGAAGCTCCAGCTCAGACGCATGGAGTTCTGGCTCATCTCCAGGCCGGAAGTGGCCACGCCGCCAGCATTGGAAGCCTTGCCGGGGGAATAGAGCAGGCCGCTGCCCTGGATAAGAGCAATGGCCTCGGGAGTCAGAGGCATGTTGGCGCCCTCGAATACGCCGATGCAGCCGTTGGCTATAAGAGCCTTGGCGCCCTCGGCATCCATCTCATTCTGAGAAGCGCAGGGCAGAGCCACATCGCACTTCACATTCCATATATTCCGGCAGCCTTCGACGTACTGGGAACCGGGGATCTCGTCCACATAGACGCTTATCCTGGCCCGGCGTTTCTGCTTGATGTCAAAGAGCTTCTTTAAATCGATACCCTTGGGGTCGTAGACATAGCCCTGGGAGTCGCTCATGGCCACCACTTTGCCGCCCAGCTGGGTGCACTTCTCGGCGGCGTACTGAGCCACGTTGCCGGAGCCGGAAACAACAACGGTCTTGCCCTCAAAGCCGTCGTTCTTCAGGTGCTTGAGAGCCTCGGCGGCATAGTAGCAAAGTCCGTAGCCGGTGGCCTGGGTGCGGGCCAGGGAGCCGCCGAAGGTGAGGCCCTTGCCGGTGATGACGCCGCCCTCAAAACGGTCCACTATGCGCTTATACTGGCCGTACATATAAGCTACCTCCCGGCCGCCCACGCCGATGTCTCCGGCAGGGGTATCGGTGAACTGGCCGATGTGGCGGTAGAGCTCGGTCATAAAGCTCTGGCAGAAGCGCATGACTTCTCCGTCGGTCTTGCCCTTGGGGTCAAAGTCTGAGCCGCCCTTGCCGCCGCCCATGGGCAGGGTAGTGAGGGAGTTTTTCAGCACCTGCTCAAAGCCCAGGAATTTTATGACGGAAAGGTTGACGGAGGGATGGAAACGGAGACCGCCCTTGTAGGGGCCGATGGCGGAGTTATACTGGACCCGGTAGCCCCGGTTCACCCGGGTACGGCCGCTGTCGTCTACCCAGGGGACACGGAACTCGATAACTCTCTCCGGCTCCACAAAACGCTCCAGCAGACCGGCGGCTTCCCATTCCGGGTGCTGGTCCACCACCAGCTCCAGGGACTCGAACACTTCCCTGACAGCCTGGAGGAATTCCGGCTCGTGAGCGTCTCTGCGTTCCACTTCTGCGTAGACCCGATTCAGATACTCGCTTTTGAACATAACATGACCTCCTCTTAAATATTTATATTTTCCCGAAGGATATTCCTGACGTTTTCAGGCCCCGGCGGAAAGGAGAAAAACTGAGCAAACCGCCGGGGCTGTGTTCATTTGAGCTTTTCCAGATCCTTTAAGAACAGGGCGCTCTCTGCGTCGGAGGGTATGAGGAAGCCGCTGCGGGGAGAGACGGTAAAGGCCTCCACCGCCGGGCCGTCCATCAGGCAGGAACGCTTGAACTGCTGGGAGAAATAGCGCTTGCAATAGCTGGTGAGCCAGCGGATGAGCTCCTGGTCGCTGAAGTCCTTGCCATAGGCCTGCCTTGCCAGACGGAAGGTCTTCTCCGGGGAGAAGCCCCGGATCATTATCATGTGGGTAAAGAAGTCCTGGAGGCTGTAGGAGCCCACGGCCTCTTCGCTCTTCTGCTCTATCATGTCGTCGTGGATGGGCAGCAGCTCCGGGGTCACCGGGCAGTCCAGCACGTCATAGAGGGCGGCCTTGAGCACCTTGTCCTCAGTGCCGTCGGCCACGTAACGGACGTTGGCCCGCACCTGGGTCTTGGTGAGGCCCAGGTTCACGTCGTACATGCTGGTGTGGTCCCCGTTATAGGTGCACCAGCCGTCCACGAACTCGCTGAGATCCTCGGTGCCCACATCCAGGCCGTTGACCTTGTTGGCGATGTCCATGAGCACCTGGGTGCGTTCTCTGGCCTGGGCGTTCTCATAGGCCACGGAGTAGTCGTCATAGGCGTGGCCAATATCGTCAAAGTGCTGGTAGACGGACTTGCTTATATCTATCACCCGCACTTCGCAGCCCAGCTGTTCGGCCACAACGATGGCGTTGGACTTGGTGCGGGAGGAGGTGCCGAAGCAGGGCATGGTGCAGGCCACCACGTTCTGGGAGGGCAGGCCCAGCTTCTTCACCGCCATGGAGCTGACTATCACCGCCAGGGTGGAGTCCACACCGCCGGAGATACCCACGACGCAGTGGTCAAGATGGGCATACTCCATGCGCTTTACCAGGCCGGAGACCTGGATGTCCAGCATGCGGCGGCAGTACTCAGGCAGCTTGGCCTTGTCGGCGGGGAGATGGGGGTGCCTGGGGAAGCTGCGGGTCAGCTGAGTCACTTCCTCCTTCACGCACCAGGGGCAGACGATATGGGGATAGTCCCCCACATCGAATTGGCCGTCGCAGCGGCGCAGGTTCATGAGATATTCTATGTCCAGCTCGCTTATGGCCAGGCTGTCCTCCCTCTCGTCCTGAGATAGGATCTGGCCGTTTTCCGCCACCAGGCAGAGCCCGGAGTAGACGTTGTCGGTGCTGCTCTCTCCCTTGCCGGGAGCGGCCATGACCATGCCGCAGCGCAGGCGCCGGGACATGAAGCGGATGTTCAGCTCCGCCTCGTCGGTGGAGGAGACGGTCTCGGGGAAGGAGGCCATCTGGGCGATGACCGTTGCCCCGGAGAGAGCGTGGCACAGAGCGGGGGGAGTGACGCTGTCCATATCGGCGCCCAGCTCCACCGCAACGGACAGGCCGGGAATGAGCTGGTTTTCAAAGAGCATGTCGGTGAAGACCGGGACGCTCTCTCCCCCCAGGATGACCTCCACTTCCTCCTCGTCGGGCAGGGCAAAGCGGCTGCCCTCCACGCTGCTGCGGGGAACCAGACCCAACAGCTCCCCGCCGCAGACGGCGGCGGCGCAGCTGTAGAGCCTTGAGCCCACGGCCAGGGGCAGGCCCACGAACACCAGCATATCCATGCCGGCAGTAGCCTCAACTATCTTCAGCAGGGCGGCCTTGGCGCCTTCAAGGATGACCCGGTGGCCGATGAGGTCATAGCAGCTGGCGCCGGTGATGCTCAGCTCAGGGAAGACCAGTATCTTCACGCCCTTTTCCCCGGCGTCCTTTATACATTCTATTATCTTGCCGGCATTATAGTCGGCGTCCGCTACCTTTATGACAGGGGAGGCGGCGGCTACCTTAATAAAACCATGCTTCATTGTATTTCTCCTGAACCAATGTTCTTATCAGAATTTAATCCTCTTGCTGATGTAGTCCTTGACTTCGCTGATGGGGATGCGCACTTGCTCCATGCTGTCCCGTTCCCGGATGGTGACACAGTGGTCAGCCTCGTCGGTGTCGGTGCCAACGGTGTTGAAATCGAAGGTGATGCAGAAGGGAGTGCCTATCTCGTCCTCCCGGCGGTAACGCTTGCCGATTGAGCCGGTCTCGTCATAGTCGCACATAAAGTCCTTACTCAGCTCGTTGTACAGCTCCATGGCGGGGCCGGTGAGTATCTCCTTCTTGGACAGGGGCAGCACGGCGCACTTGAAGGGAGCCAGGGCCGGGTGCAGGTGCAGCACGGTGCGCACATCGTCGTTGCCCTTCTTGTCCTGGCCCACCACCTGCTCGTCGTAGGCGTCGCAGAGGACGGAGAGCACGGTGCGCTCCACGCCCAGGGAGGGCTCGATGACATAGGGGATGTAGTGCTCGTTCTTCTCCTGGTCGTAGTAGGTCAGATCCTGGCCGGACACGGTCTGGTGCTGGGTCAGGTCATAGTCGGTACGGTCGGCCACGCCCCAGAGCTCTCCCCAGCCGAAGGGGAAGAGGAACTCAAAGTCGGTGGTGGCCTTGGAGTAGAAGCACAGCTCCTCGGGATCGTGGTCACGCAGCCGCAGGTTCTCGTCCTTCAGTCCGATGGACAGCAGGAACTTGTGGCAGAAGCTGCGCCAGTAATCGAACCACTCCAGGTCGGTGCCGGGCTTGCAGAAGAACTCCAGCTCCATCTGCTCGAACTCCCGGACACGGAAGATGAAGTTGCCCGGGGTTATCTCGTTGCGGAAGCTCTTGCCTATCTGGCCGATACCGAAGGGCAGCTTGCGCCGGGTGGTGCGCTGGACGTTTACGAAGTTGGTGAAGATGCCCTGGGCGGTCTCGGGCCGGAGGTAGACGGTGTTCTTGGCGTCCTCGGTGACGCCCTGGAAGGTCTTGAACATCAGGTTGAACTGGCGGATATCGGTGAAATTGTGCTTGCCGCAGGTGGGGCAGGGGATGTTGTGCTCCTCCACGAAGTCCTTCATCTCGCTTTGGGAGAAAGCGTCGATAGGCTTGGGGAGGGTGAAGCCGGTGTCGCTGCACCAGTCCTCGATAAGTTTATCGGCACGGAAACGCTCGTGGCACTCCCGGCAGTCCATCAGGGGATCGGAGAAACCGCTGAGGTGGCCGGAGGCGACCCAGGTCTGGGGGTTCATCAAAATGGCGGCGTCCAGCCCCACGTTGTAGGGGTTCTCCTGGACGAACTTTTTCCACCAGGCTCTCTTGATGTTGTTTTTCAGCTCAACGCCCAGAGGGCCGTAATCCCAGGTGTTGGCCAGGCCCCCGTATATCTCGGAACCGGCAAAAATAAATCCCCGGTTCTTGCACAGGGCCACGATCTTTTCCATTGTCTTTTCTGTGTTTTTCATTTTACTTCCTTTCCTCCGGCTGGCTGCCGGAGAGATGTGCTGAGTTTTTTTGCACACTCTTAACACCTTAAATATACCAGAATTTTTCCAACATATCAACAGAAAATAGCCTTGGGGCCGTGACAAAGCTGTCACAAAGAGGGCCCTTTCGACGTCATATATAAAGCGTCCCCCCCGGGGAGAAGTTAAAATTTCTTAATTCATCAAATGCTTCTTCCATTCCGGCGGGAAAGGTGTATAATGGGCAAGGTTACATAATATAGAAAAAAGAGCAGAGATAGATATGAAACGATTTTTTAAGAAACTCAAAAAGATAATGCCGGGAAAAACCGGCCTTGTGGTTGCGGCCATATTGCTGGTGTATGCCATTGGGGTTACCGCCGCAGCCGTGATAGTGGACGGGCGCCACGTGCGTTTTTACATGACCGGGCCGGAGGAGCTGGAGCTGGAGTGCTTTGAAAGCTATGAGGAGCCGGGTATATATGCGGTGAGCGCCGGCTCCGTATTCGGCGAGGGGAAGAAGCGCCTGCATGTGGAGGTATCCAGCCAGCTGGACAACACCAAGCTGGGGGAGTACACGATAAAGTACACCGCCCGCTACCTGCTTCAGGAGTACAGCACCGAAAGAAAGGTGAAGGTGGTGGACAGAATATCCCCGGTGCTGGAGCTGAAATATCTGCCGGGCTACGAGGCCACCTGGATGAGCGGCTATCAGGAGGAGGGCTACACCGCCACCGACAACTATGACGGGGACCTGACGGACAAGGTGGAAAGCCGTCTGGAGGATAACCGCATGGTCTATACCGTCACCGATTCCTCGGGGAACACCACCACCATGGTGAGAGAGCCCCTGTATACCCAGGGTAAGCCGGAGATAATCCTGGAGGGGGGCAATGAGATAAGCCTCACCGCCAGCCTGAATTACAGCGACCCGGGCTACAGCGCAAAGGACAGCATGGGCAACGACATGACGGAGCTTGTGCAGGTGGAGGGGGAGGTCTGTCCCTACAAGGCGGGCAGCTACGAACTGACTTATTCCATCCAGAGCCAGACCGGGGATGTGGTCAGCGCCAAGCGCACCGTGACGGTGCTGCCGGTGAACAACCCGGATATAGTCTCTCCCGACGTGAATACCATATACCTGACCTTTGACGACGGCCCCGGCCCCTATACCGGGAAGCTCCTGGACATTCTGGCCAAGTACAATGTGAAGGCCACCTTCTTTGTAACCGGGGCAAATTCCAAATACTTCGACCAGATAGGCCGGGCCTACCGGGAGGGGCACTCCATAGGCGTACACACCTATTCCCACAACTATAAGAGCATATACGCCAGCGAGGAGGCCTTCTTCCAGGACTTCAACGCCGTGGAGGAGCTGATATACAACCAGACCGGCAGCTACACCCAGCTGTGCCGCTTCCCCGGGGGCAGCTCCAATACCGTGAGCAGCTTCAACCCTGGCATAATGACCAGCCTGGCCGCCTCCCTTACGGATATGGGCTACCAGTATTTTGACTGGAACGTGTCCTCGGGAGATGCCGGGGAGACCACCGACACCGACACCATCGTGAAAAACATCACCGAAGGCTGCGCCGGGCGCCGGGCCTCGGTGGTGCTGCAGCACGACATAAAGGACTACAGTGTAAACGCTGTGGAGCAGGTGATAATCTGGGGGCTGAACAACGGCTACGTATTCAGGGCGCTGGACGCCAGCAGCCCCCATGCCCACCACGGCATCAATAATTGACATTGCCGGGGCCATGCAATATAATTGAAAAAAATGAAAAACGCAGGAGGGACAGGGTAGTGATTCTGGCCATAGATGTGGGCAATACCAATATCGTCCTGGGATGTATAGACAAGGGAGATATACTCAATATCGTCCGCATACAGACCAATGCCCGGGAGACCGCCGCAGAATGTGCGATCAAGCTCAAGCAGCTGATGGAGTTTTACAACATTGACTGCCGGGGCTTTGAGGGGGCCATAATCTCCTCAGTGGTGCCCCAGATAACCGGTGCGCTGAGGGAGGCTGTGGAGCAGATCTCCGGGGTGAAGGCCCTGGTAGTGGGACCGGGGATGAAGACGGGGATGAATATCCGCCTGGACGAGCCCTCCACTCTGGCGGGAGACCTGGTGGCGGGCAGCGTGGCCGCCATGAGCTGCTACGGCGTTCCGGCCATTGTCATAGATATGGGCACCGCCACCACCATGGTGGTGGTAGACAGGCACAAAAGCTATTTGGGCGGGGCCATCATCCCCGGGGTGAACCTGGCCTACGGCGCACTGGCTGACCGCACCAGCCTGCTGCCGGACATTGCCATCCGCCCGCCGAAGAAGGTCATAGCCAGCAACACCGTGGACTCCATGCGCTCCGGCGCCGTCTTCGGCACCGCCGCCATGCTGGACGGGATGATAGACAAAATGGAGGCGGAGCTGGGAGAAAAATGTACCGTGGTAGCCACGGGAGGCCTGGCCCGCAGCATAGTTGCATGCTGCCGCCATGAGATAATATTTGACGACGACCTGCTGCTCAAGGGCCTGTGGGTCCTCTATGAGAAGAACAAATAAAAAATAAAGAAAAACAAATAGCCCGGGCAAGCCCGGGTTATTCCAATATCGACAGTAACAGGAGAATAGACTATGGATACCTGCTTTGCACCGGCAAATATACTGCTGCCCGCCGATGATGAGAGCGCCCGCTTCTGGCCCGTGGTGGCCTGCGATCAGTTCACCAGCCAGAGAGAGTACTGGGAGGAGCTGGCAAAACTGGTGGGGGAGCGCCCGTCGGCCTTGAATATAGTTTTCCCGGAGGTATATCTGGAGGAGGGCTTCGGCCGGATAGAGAGCATACAGAGACATATCCGGGACTATCTGAGCCGGGGCGTGCTCACCGAACGGATCCATGAGGGCTTTGTCCTGGTGGAGCGGACTACCGCCTCCGGGGTGCGCATAGGCCTGGTGGGCAAGGTGGATTTGGACTGCTACGACTATACCCCGGAGAGCCAGGCCCTTATCCGGGCCACCGAGGGCACCGTCACCTCACGCATTCCGCCAAGGGTCAAGATAAGGGAAGGGGCGGAAGTGGAAAGCCCCCACGTGATGCTCCTGTGCGATGACAGGGAGCGGGAGCTGATAGAACCCCTGTACGCCCGGCGCCATGAGCTCCCCAAGCTCTACGACCTGGAGCTGATGATGGGCGGGGGCCATCTGAGAGGATACGCCGTCACCGGCGAGCTGGCTCGGGAGACCCAGGATATGATCGCCCGGCAGCAGAGCCGCAGCGGCTTGTATCTGGCAGTGGGGGACGGGAACCATTCCCTGGCCACCGCCAAGACCTGCTGGGAGCAGATGAAGCCCGGTCTCACTGCGGAGGAGAGAAAGAGCCATCCCGCCCGCTACGCTCTGGCGGAGCTGGTGAATCTCCACTGTGAGGCGCTGAACTTCGAGCCCATACACCGGCTGCTCTTCAACGTGGACGCCGGAAAACTTATAGACGGCTTTACTTCCGCCCTGCCCTGCGCTGAGGGGGATGACATAGTGTTCATACATAAGGGCGGCCGCCGGGGCGTGAAGCTCATGGCCGCCGGGGACCGGCTGCCGGTGGACCTGCTCCAGGAATTTTTGGACAGCTGGCTGGAGACGCACCCCGGAACGGAGATAGACTATGTCCACGGCGCCGCCGCCCTGGAGGAGCTGTCCCTTAGAGAGGGCAACTGCGGCATGGCCCTGAAGGCCATGGATAAAAACGCCCTGTTCCCCGCCATCGTGGCGGGGGGCGTACTGCCCCGGAAGACCTTCTCCCTGGGGGAGGCGGAGGAAAAACGCTACTACATGGAGTGCAGGAAAATAAAATGAGCGGGCGTGCCGGCAAGGCGCCGGCCCCATTCAGATAGTCAAGGAGAAATCAGATGGAGGAAAACAGCAGAGGCTGCCTTTACATAGTGGCGACGCCCATAGGCAATTCCCGGGACATGTCCCCCCGGGGCAGGCAGATACTCAGCGAGGTGGACATCATAGCCGCCGAGGACACCCGGCGTTCCATGGTGCTGCTGAACAAACTGGAGATAAAGAACAAGCTGGTGTCCAACCACAAGTTCAACGAATACGGCAAGGCAAAGTATTTCATAAACGAGATGCTCTCCGGCAAGAGCGTGGCGGTGATAAGCGACGCCGGTACCCCCTGCATCTCAGACCCGGGCAACGAGCTTATAAAGGCCGCCGTGGAGGCGGGGATAAAGGTGGTGGGCATACCCGGCTGCTGCGCTGCGGTGACGGCGCTGAGCATATCCGGCTTCGATCTCAGCAGTTTCGTGTTCTACGGCTTTTTCCCCAGGGAGAACGCAGAGCGACGAAAGCTGCTGGAGAAGATGCGCCGGGGAGACAGCCGCAGCTTTGCCCTCTACGAGTCCCCGAAGCGGATAATGGAGCTGGTGGACTTCTTCATCGACGCCGGGGCAAAATGCCGCATGTGCCTGTGCAACGACCTTACAAAGCTCCATGAAATGAGCTTCAGGGGCAGCCCCCCGGAGGTGAAGGAGCAGCTGCTGGCCAAGGGCAATTACGACAAGGGCGAATACGCCGTGGTCATAGAGCTGGAGGAGGGCTACATCTTCAACAAGGTGGAGCACACCGTCTCCGCCGAGGCCATGCTGGTGGACGCCATGGTCTCGGGACAGCTCTCCCCCAAAGAGGCGGTGGCGGTGGTGCTCTCCGACGAGAACAATTCCTACAGCAAGAACGAGCTGAAGGCTGCGGCTCTGAACCTCAAGCGGCTGTTCGGAGGCTGAGATGGCGAGAGTGTATCAGGAACTGGAGCAGGTTCTGCCCACGCTTTCCAAGGCGGTGTACTCCCAGCCGGCGGATGTCCTCGCCGCCCCGAAGGTGACGGTGCGGCCCCTGGTGATAAAGGGCCGGCCCTGCTACCAGATGGAGACTTTCAAAGACAACAAGGCCTATCACAAAAACCTGGAGGCGGAGGAGCTGCTGCTCCTGGCGGAAAGAGAACTGGAGGGCCGCTACCGCCAGGTGCTGCTGGTCAGCGGCAGGGAGAGCGCCCAGTATGTGCTGCGGCAGCGGGGGGACTATAAAAAGAGCTCCAGCAGCCCCAGCCTGCCCCGGCCCGGCGGCCCGGAGAGCCATAACCGCACCAAGGAATACATACTGCGGGAGGGGGAAAACATACCGGCCCTGGTGGACCTGGGCATATTCACCCCGGACTTCAAAATAGTCCGCTCCCGCTACGACAAGTATAAGCAGATAAACCGCTTTATCGAGCTGGTGGACCAGGAGCTGAAGGACTACCCCGGCGGGGAGATAAGCATCCTGGACTTTGGCTGCGGCAAGTCCTACCTCACCTTCATCCTGTATTATTACTTTGGGGTGAAGCGGGGCCTGGAGGCCAGGATAATCGGCTATGACCTGAAGGCGGATGTGGTGGAAAACTGCAACCGCATCGCCGGGAAATACGGCTACGACCGTCTGCGCTTTGAAAAGGCGGACGTGAGCTGCGACCTCCTGTCTCAGGAGCATATAGACATGGTGGTGACCCTCCACGCCTGCGACACCGCCACGGACTTCGCTCTGGATTACGCTTTGAGGCATGGGGTGAAATATATCTTCTCCGTGCCCTGCTGTCAGCACGAGATAAACTCCAGCATACACAAGGGAGGCCAGCTGGATATTCTACTCCAGCACGGGATAATACGGGAGCGTGTCTGCGCCCTGCTCACCGACTCCATACGCACAGCCGTGCTGCAGAGCCGGGGCTATGAGATAGACGTGATAGAGTTCATCGACTTTGAGCACTCGCCGAAGAACATCATGCTCCGGGCCAGATATACCGGCAAGGAACGTCGGAAGAGCCTGGAGCAGGCCTTGGAGCTGAAAGAGAAATACGGCTTTTCCCAGAAACTGCTGGAATTGCAGTACCCGGAGAAAACGTGAAAGGAAACAGACCGTTGTAAGAGCGGCGCAGAGATGTTATCATTAGACCCGAGGGAAGCATAGTGCAACAGAAAGGAGAGCATATGGCTAGAATAGACAAGATACAAGTGGAGGAAAAGGAGATACTTTGGGCCGACCGCAAGCGGATTTTGGGCATGCCAATCTCCTTCACCAGATACAGCATGGACGACGAGCGCCTGTATGTAAAGACCGGGCTTCTGCGTACTGAGCTCAACGAGATACTGCTCTACAGGATATTGGATGTGAAATCCACCCAGACCCTGTGGCAGCGCATTTTCGGCGTGGGTACTCTCACCCTGTTCAGCGCCGACCAGTCCTGCCCACAGCTACAGCTGAAAAATATCAAAAAGCCGGAGAAGCTCCACAGATACCTAAGCGACTTTATTGAGAAGACCCGCCAGAGCATGGGCGTGGCCGGCCGTGAGATAGTGGGCATGGCAGGCGTGGGGCTGCACCATCCCCATGACGCAGACGGGGACATAGCGCCTGAGAATATGCAGCAGGAGCAGGACGGGAACCTGGATGCCGGGGCCGATGAGCTGCGCTGAGAGGGTTTGCCATGAACTGCTTTGAAGAATACCGCATGAAGCTCTGCACCGCCCAGGAGGCGGTGCAGCTGGTGAAGAGCGGGGATTGGGTGGACTACAGCTCCAACAACGGTTTCCCCGTGAGTCTGGACGCCGCCCTGGCAAAGCGTCGGGACGAGCTGCGCAATGTGAAGGTCCGGGGCAACCTGCTGCCGGGCCCCATAGCCGTGGCGGAGTGCGACGAGAGCCTGGAGCACTTCGTCTACAACAGCTGGCACTGTTCCGCCTATGAGCGCCGCCTCTGCGACAAGGGCCGGGCCTTCTTTACCCCCATGGTCTTTCGCAACTTGGGCTGGTATTACAAAAACTATCTCACAGTGGACGTAGCCATGGTGACTGTCTCCCCTATGGACAGGCACGGCTATTTCAGCCTCTCCTGCGCCGTGGGCGTCTCACGGGACATTATCGAAAAGGCAAAGACCGTCATCCTGGAAGTGAACGAGGCCATGCCCCGTATCCACGGCGGGGAGCGGGAATGGGTACACATATCCGAAGTGGACAAGGTGGTGGAGGCGGGTTACCGCCCCTTGTGGGAGATGCTCTCCCCGCCACCCAGCGAAACCGACCTGGCCATTGCCAGGCATATCTTCCCCCACATAGTGGACGGGGCCACCATCCAGCTGGGCATAGGCGGCATGCCCAATGCCCTGGGGGAGCTTATAGCCGGCTCGGAGCTTAAGGACCTGGGCATGCACACCGAGCTCTGCTCCGACGGTTATCTGGCCATGTTCAAGGCCGGGAAGCTCACCAACCGCCGCAAGAGCCTGCACCCGGGCAAGGGCGTGCTGGGCCTGGCCATAGGCAGCAAAGAGCTCTATGACTGGGTGGACGACAACCCGGGCATAGCCGGCTTCCCGCTCAGCTATGTGAACAGCCCGGAGACCATAGCAAAAAACGAGAACATGATATCCATAAACGGCTGTTTGAACGTGGACCTGTACGGCCAGGTGAACTCCGAGAGTTCCGGCAGCCGTCAGATAAGCGGCACCGGCGGCCAGCTGGACTATGTGCTGGGGGCCAGCCAGGCCAGGGGGGGCAAGTCCTTCCTGTGCATGAGCTCCACCTATACCGACAAGGGGGGGCAGCGCCATTCCCGTATTCTGCCGGGCTTTGCCGGGGACATAATCACCACCCCCAGGAGCCAGTGCCACTATATAGTCACCGAGTATGGGGCGGTGAACCTGGCGGGGATGAACACCTGGCAGAGAGCAGACATGCTCATATCCATAGCTCACCCGGATTTCCGGGAGGAGCTTATAAAAAAAGCGGAGGAGCAGCGCATCTGGCTGCCCTCCAACAAGAGGTAAATATGAAAATAGACGAAACACTGTATAAAGGCCGTCCGGCAGATGAGCGCATAGCCAAGGAGGAGCGCTGCTATGAGCTGCTGGAGGGACTGAACATCGAATACTGGAGAGTGGACCACGAACACGCCGACACCATAGAGGTCTGCCATGAGGTGGAAAAGCTCCTGGGCTGCGAGATATGCAAGAACCTGCTGCTGACAAACCGCCAGCAGACGGAGGTGTATCTGCTGCTGATGCCGGGGGACAAGCCCTTCAAGACTAAGATACTCTCCAAGCAGATAGGCACCGCCCGCCTCTCCTTTGCAACGCCGGAGCAGATGCTGGAGCTGCTGGACATCACCCCCGGCTCCGTTAGCATCCTGGGCCTGATGAACGACAAGGCGGGGAAGGTGCGCCTGCTCATAGATAAGGACCTGGAAAAGGCGGAGTTCTTCGGCTGCCACCCCTGCATAAATACCAGCAGCCTGAAACTGAGGACCGCTGATGTGCTGAAGCTCCTGGTCCCGGCTCTGCACCATGAGCCTGCCTTCGTGGAGCTGCCCTGGGTGATAGAGGAATAAACAAGAAATGCAGCAAAGCAAAAGCCGCCGGGCTGCCGGCGGCTTTTGCAGTTTATGTACCGAGCGTCTCAGCTCCTCTCCCTCATAGCAGATAAAGCCAGGCAGAACAGCCCTATGCCCAGCAGGCCGAAGCCGGAAGACATGTCCAGCTCCTTTAAAAAAGAAAGCACTGTCACGGCGGCGCCCATAGCCAGGGCTACTGCATTGAGAATAAAGTAGATCTGCCCGCCGGGGAATTTCTTTTCGCTTTCCCGCACCGGCGCTGCCTTAGCCTCTATGAGATCCCCAGGGCTCACCCCCAGTATCTCTGCCAGACGGGGTATGCTGCTTACATCCGGGCAGGAGAGATTGCGCTCCCACTTGGACACGGCCTTGTCCGTGACTCCCATCTTCTCGGCAAGTTCGGCCTGGGTCAGCTGCTTCTCCCGGCGCAGTGCCGCTATCATCTCTCCCAAAGTCTGCTTTTCCATATGTCCTTTGCTCCTTTCAGCCTTTGAGGAGATTATACCCTCAGCTGCCGGAGTATTCAAGGGACAGACGGTTTAGTTTAGTAAGCCCGTGGTTTAGTTTATCTTCAGCGAAGTGTGTGCCGGGGCCGGACCGGGGAACTGCTCCGAATTTTTGGCAGCTTGGTCAGCAGAGCCACACATTCTGTATGATTTGTAAAAGGGAACATGTCCACCGGCTGGAGCTTCTCCACCCGGTAGCCGCCCCGGAGCAGGATATCCATGTCCCGGGCCTGGGTCTCGATGTTGCAGGAGATATAGACTATTCTTTCCGGCGCAGTTCTGATAAGGGAGGAGAGGAAGCGCTGGTCGCTGCCGTTTCTGGGCGGGTCCATGAACACCACCTCCGGCCTGTGACCCTCCGCAGCCAGGCTCTCCATATACTGCCCGGCGTCCCCGGCGGCAAACCAGCAGTTCTTTATCCCGTTGAGGCGGGCGTTGGCTATGGCGTCCTTCACCGCATCCCGGTTTATCTCCACCCCTATCACCTGCTTTGCCCGGGCCGAGGCGCAGAGCCCGATGGTGCCGGTGCCGCAGTAGGCGTCCAGCACCGTCTCTTCCCCGCTGAGGGCGGCAAAGTCCAGGGCCAGGGAATAGAGCTTCTCCGTCTGGGCGGGGTTTATCTGATAGAAGGAGCCGGGGGAGATGCGAAAGCGCCTGCCCAGCAGCAGGTCCTGGATGTAGCCGCTGCCGTATATCACTTTCTCCCGCTTGCCCAGCACCACCGGGCCGAAGCGGTCGTTTATGTTCAGGATGACTGTGCTTATCTCCGGGTGCAGCTCCAGCAGCTTTTTAAGAAAGGGCTTTTGCAGCTTGAATATGGGGCTGACCGCCACCAGCACCACCATCAGCTCTCCTGTGGCAAAGCCCCGCTTCACCAGCACATGGCGCAGCCAGCCGCTGCCGCTGAGCTCGTCGTAGACCTGAATTTTGAATTCCGGCAGCAGCTTGCGTATGCTGAGGATTATCCTGTCCGCCGTCTCGTCCTCTATCATGCACTCGTCCACCGGGACAATGGCGTGGCTGCCGGGCTGGTATATGCCGGATATCACCTTCCTGCGCCGGTCCAGGCCGAAGGCAGCATGGACCTTGTTGCGGTAGTGCAGGGGCTCTTCCATGCCTATGATGTTCTCCACATGGCCGAAGCCGCCCAGTATCTTTACCGCCTCCCTCTGCTTGTGCTCCAGCTGCCGGGCATAGGGGAGGTTTTGCAGCTGGCAGCCGCCGCACTGGCGGTGGTGGGGGCAGGGGGCTTTATAGCTTTCACTCAAATCGAACACCCGTTTCCTTTGTTTTTACGACATGATAACACAAAAGCCGCTCTTTGCAAAGAGCCGGGCCTGTGTTAATATATCCGGGAGGAGACAGAGGATATGGATAAGCTGGATATATTGTATATTGACAAGGACATACTGGTCTGCATAAAGCCTCCAAAAGTGTTGTCCACCGACGAGGCGGGCGGCCTGCCGGAGCTGCTGCGCCGTCAGCTGGGGGATGAGGCGGCGGATGTACGTACCGTCCACCGGCTGGACCGGGCCACCTCCGGGCTGATGGTCCTGGCCAGAAACGCCCGCTCCGCCTCGGAGCTGAGCCGCCAGATAAGGGAAGAGGGCATAGGCAAGGAGTACCTGGCCGCAGTCCGGGGGGATTGCCCGGACCGGGGCTCCATGCGGGACCTGATGTACAGGGACAAGGCCAGGAAGATGAGCTTTGTCACCAGGGAGCCGGGGAAGGGCGTGCAGGAGGCCCTGCTGGACTATGAGACCCTGGGGCGGAAGGAGGGCCTGAGCCTGGTGCGGGTGAGACTGCATACCGGGCGCACCCATCAGATACGCTGTCAATTCGCCTCCCGGGGCCTGCCCCTGGTGGGGGAGCGGAAGTACTGCGCTGCTCAGGACGACTGCCCCCTGGCCCTGTTTTCCCAGGCTCTCAGCTTCAAGCACCCAATGACAGGGGAGACTATGAGCTTTTCAAAGCAGCCGCCGGATACCTATCCCTGGGTACTCTGGAGCCTCTGAGGCGCCAAAAGCGGGGACCCTCCCGATGCTCCGGCGGCAGGAGTCCTCAAGACTATTAAGAAAAGGTTAAAAAAATAAAAACATGTGGATTTCCATATTGCTAAATTGACATCGGGATTGTATAATTGCGCTGTTGCTATCAATATACTTCAAAAAATTGAAATAAATTTTTGGCAAAGTTTCCTGAAAAACGAGGGAGGACGGCAATGGAAATCTTCAAGTATCTGCTGGTGGCCCTGGGCAGCTATCTTCTGGGCTCGGTGAGCCTGTCTATATATATGTCACGGAAAATGTACGGCGCAGACGTGCGCTCCAAGGGCAGCGGCAATGCGGGAGCCACCAACATGGCCAGAGTCTACGGTATGTCCGCAGGCTTTCTCACTCTGGGGGCCGATGTGCTGAAGGCGGTCATCTCCATGGGGGCGGGCTATCTGCTGCTGGGGGATGTGGGCCTGTCCATGGGCGGCATATGCTGCATAGTGGGCCACTGTTTCCCGGTGTTCTACGGCTTCAAGGGGGGCAAAGGCGTCTCCGTAGGCGGGGCCCTGTCCCTGATGCTGGACTGGCGGGTGGGCCTGCTGGTCATTGCCTGCTTTTTGCTTGGGGCCTTCCTCAGTAAGAAGGTCTCTCTGGGTTCCGTGCTGGGAGCCCTGGCGGCGGGCATAGGGCCCTTTATCTTCGGCGTCTCCGGCCCCAGAATGGTGCTGGGGGTGGTGGCCATGTGCATAGTGGTCTACCGCCACAGGGAGAACATAGTGCGTCTCATAAAGGGCACCGAACCGGACTTCAAGGCCGCCAAAAGGGTCAAGACCAAGGAGAACTGAGATACGCCCGAAAACCAAAAAGAAATAACACAGAGACAAAACGTGCGGAGCGAAAGCCCGCACGTTTTTCCTTGAGAGCCTATCGTGTTGCAAAATCGGCCTGTCAGTAGTATATTTTAATACGGAATATTTTACCGGCGGCACATGAACCGCAGGAAGGAAAAGCTATGGATAACAAGACCATGAACGATGTAAAGAGCTTTGTCAGCGAAAACTGGGAGAATGTGATAAGGGACATAGGACGGCTGGTCGCCATTGACAGCGTCAGAGGCCAGGCCCAGCCGGGCATGCCCTTCGGTCCCGGGCCGGCAAAGGCCCTGGAGCTGGGCCTGGAGATAGCCGGGGAGCTGGGGCTGGATACCGTCAACTGTGAAAATATGATAGGCTATGCCCAGGTGGGCCAGGGCGAGAACTGCCTGGCCACCATCACCCATCTGGACGTGGTGCCCAGCGCCGGCTGGAATGAGGACCCCTTCACCCTGCGCCGGAAAGAGGGCTACATCATAGGCCGGGGCGTGATGGACGACAAGGGGCCCAGCGTGCTCTGTCTCTATGCCCTGAAGTACCTGAAGGACAGGGGCGTGGAGCTGCGCTACCCGGTCCGTGCCCTGCTGGGGGCGGACGAGGAGAGCAAGATGCAGGATCTGGAGTACTATCTTGAAAAGTACCCGGCGCCTCTCTTCTGCTTCAGCCCCGACGCCAACTTCCCCCTGTGCAACGGGGAGAAGGGCATTTTCCACGCCAGGGTCATCTCCACTCTGCCCTTGGACAGGGTGGCGGATATCCGGGGCGGCGTGGCCCCCAATGTCATCCCCGGCAGCGCCCAGGCCTGGCTGCGCCATGAAGGGGAACTGGAGTCCACCGAGACCGTAACAGCCGAAAAAGAGGAGGGACTGTGGCGCCTCACCGCAAAGGGCGTGGGCGGCCATGCCTGCCACCCCGAGGAGGCCAACAACGCCATCGCCCTGCTGGTGGAGTATATCCTGGACAAGGAACTGCTCCGGGGCGAGGAAAGGGGGTTCTTCCTGGGGCTCCGGCGGCTCCACTGCGACTATTACGGTAAGGGAATAGACGCCCAGGCCCGGGACGAGATGTTCGAGCCCCTCACCATAATCGGCGGGGAGATAGGGGTGGAGGACGGACACATCTTCCAGAGCGTGGACAGCCGCTATCCCACCACCAGCAGCGGAGACAAGCTGAAGGCCCTGCTGGAGCAGAACTGGGGCAGCCTTGCCAGAGTGGTGAAAACCGGGGACTCCGTGCCCTTCTACATGAGCCTGGACAATCCCGCCATCCAGGTCTGCACCCAGGCCTACAATGCCGTCACCGGGGAGAACGCCAAGCCCTACACCATAGGCGGCGGCACCTATGCCCGCCACTTCCCCAACGCCGTATCCTTCGGCCCGGAGCACCCGGAGCGTCCGGCCCCGGCCTTTGCCGGACCTATCCACGGCGTGGACGAGGCCGCCTGCGAGGACTGGATGAAGGAGGCCCTGGAGATATATATCCTGGCCCTGCTGGAGCTGGAGAAGCTGGACTATTAAGGCTTTATTAAAAACCGCTTTTTACACATTTTTAACCTTTGCGTCGCCGCTTGCAGTATAATTATGCCATGAAATTATATTATGGAGAGGGGCAGAATATAAATGACAAAACGCGCCTTGATAGTTGAAGACGACGGAAATATAGCCGAACTGCTGAGGCTCTACCTGGGTAAGGACGGCTTTGAAGTGATGATAGCCTCCGACGGAGGCAAGGCCGAATCCATGTTCGACCTCTTTGCCCCGGACGTGGTGCTGCTGGACATTATGCTGCCGGTGAAGGACGGCTGGCAGGTGTGCAAGGATATACGGAGAAAGTCCTCCGTGCCCATCATCATGCTCACCGCCAAGGGCGAGACCAGCGACAAGGTCAGCGGCCTGGAAATGGGGGCCGACGACTATGTGACCAAGCCCTTTGAGGTGAAGGAGCTGCTGGCCCGTATCCACGCCGTCATGCGCCGTACCGACGCCGACGCCCCGGTGGAAAAGAAGCTGACTTTCGACAAGCTGGTGATAAACCTGGACTCCTATGAGCTCATCGTGGACGGGGTCAAGGTGGATACGCCTCCCAAAGAGATGGAGCTGCTGTACCATCTGGCGGCCTCCCCCAACCGGGTCTTCACCAGGAACCAGCTGCTGGACGAGGTATGGGGCTTCGACTATTTCGGCGACTCCCGCACCGTGGACGTGCACGTTAAGCGGCTTCGGGAAAAGCTGGAGGGCGTCAGCGACAAGTGGTGCCTGAAGACTGTCTGGGGCGTGGGCTACAAGTTTGAAGTCACCGAGTAAGCTTTGATGAAAAGCATTTATTTAAGGAACTTCACCGCCACGGCCTTGCTGGTCCTGACCTGCTTTCTGCTGGTGGCCTTTGCCTGCGTGGGCATAGGGCGGATATACTTTATCCGGGAATATCAAAACTCCATGACCAACAGCGCAATGGAAGTCTCCCGTACAGCCGCAGCCATAAGCAACACCGACTCCCTCAACAGCTGGCTGCTGAGCATGGCCATAAGCGCTATTTCCCGCTCCACCGGGAACAACATAATGATAACAGACAGCGGCGGCGTGATAGTCTCCTGCTCGGACCGGGCCCCGGTGTGCGAGCATATGGGCAAGCACATTCCCCTTGAACTGATATTCAGTATGGAGAACCGGGAGAACCTGGTCATAAGCGACCTGGGGGGAATTTATAAAAAAGGGCATTATGTGGTCACCGCCTCCATAAACTCGGAAGAGGACGGGCAGGCCCTGGGATATGTGCTGGTCACCAGCGACACTGATAATATCCTGGGCACCTGGTCCACCTTCCTTATGATGGCCTCGGTGGTGGCGGTGCTGGTGTTCTGCCTGTCTATGATAGTGTCCCTGGTCTACTCCAAACGCATGGCCCGCCCCCTGGATGAGATGGCCCTGGCCTCCCGACGCTTTGCCCGGGGCGACTTTTCCGTGAGAGTGCGCCAGCAGGACGACCCCACCGACGAGATGGGGGCCCTTATCGAGTCCTTCAACAAGATGGCCGACTCCCTGGAAAAGTCGGAAAAGCGCAGGAGCGAGTTTATTGCCAATATCTCCCACGAGCTGCGCACCCCTATGACCACCATTGCCGGTTTTGCCGACGGTATACTGGACGGCACCATCCCCAAGGAGGAAGAGGAAAAATACCTCAGATCCATCCGGGACGAGACAAGGCGCCTCTCCCGCCTGGTGCGGGATATGCTCTCCGCTTCCCAGGCCAATGCCAGAGCTTCCGACCCCAAGAAACGCACGGTCTTTGACCTGACGGAGCTGGTCCTGCAGATCCTGCTGAGCTTTGAGAGCCGGGCCACCGCCAAGAACCTGGACGTGGACCCCCAGCTGCCGGATAACCATATAATGGTGGTGGCCGACAAGGACGCCATCACCCAGGTGATATATAACCTGCTGGACAATGCGGTGAAGTTTGCCCGGGTGAGCAGCTGCCTGACTCTGCGCCTGTACAAGGACGGGAAAAAGGCCTATGTGTCCATCAAGGACGAGGGGGAGACCATACCCCCGGACGACCTGCCCTTCATCTTCGACCGTTTCCACAAGTCCGACCGCTCCCGCAGCCTGGATAAGGACGGAGTGGGCCTGGGCCTGTACCTGGTGAAATCCATAATCAACAGCCACGACGAGGATATCGCCGTGAGAAGTGAGGACGGAATAACCGAATTCGTATTCACCCTGAAGCTTGCGGAAAAATAAAGGCGGCTGGCGGGAGAAATCAATGTGAGGATAACAGATGAGCAATACAGAACGCAGCAGCTGTGAAAGCTGGTATGCTCCCCTGAAAAGAGAACAGCCGGAGAAAAAATGCCGCGGCAGGAAGAAGACCGCCTGGAGGACCGCCGCTGTGCTGATTTTAGTGCTGGTACTTATCCTGGGTACTTCCCTGGCCTTTTCCGGCTCAGACAGCGAAAAACAGTATTCCCAGGGAGAGATGCCCGAGAATTGGGAGGACTTTTTTCAGGATTACTTTGAAGACGCTCAGACCACCACGGTAAACACCAGCATACCCAGAGCGGCCCTGGAGCCCGGTTTCAGCCTGAGCCTGGAGGTCCCAGGAGAGACGGAACTCAGCCTGAAGCAGCTCTATGAGCGCTGCGCCGACAGTATTGTGGCCATCACCGGCACGGTGGAGGATGAATCCGGCTACTACTGGGGCACCGGCGTTATAGCCAGTCCTGACGGGCTCATAGTCACCAACGCCCATATCATCGACGGCTGTGACAGCGCAAAGGTCACCCTTTATAATGACGAGAGCTTTGAGGCTAAGCTGGTAGGAGTGGACGGTATCAGCGACCTGGCTCTGCTGAAAATAGAGGCGGAGGACCTGCCCGCCGCAGTTTTCGGAGACATAAGCGCCCTTGCCGTGGGGGACGAGGTTGCCGCCATAGGCAACCCCCTGGGAGAGGACTTCCGCTCCACCCTCACCAACGGCATCATCTCCGCCATAGACCGGGGACTCAACTATAACGGCCGCACCATGAGCCTGCTCCAGACAAACACCGCCATAAATCAGGGCAACTCCGGCGGGGCCCTCTTCAACATGTACGGCCAGGTGGTGGGCATCACCAACATGAAGATGATGTCTTACTACTCCAGCATAGAGGGCATAGGCTTTGCCATCCCCTCCACCACCGTGAAGGCTGTGGTAGACTCCCTGGCCGCCAATGGGGAAGTCCGGGGCCGCCCGTCCATAGGCATCACCGTAGGGGCGATCCCCCAGGATGTGTCCAGCCACTATGACATTCCAGCAGGCCTGTATGTCTCCGGCGTCCAGGAAAACTCCGACGCCCAGCTTAAGGGCGTGCAGGTGGGGGATATACTCACCGCCGTTAACGGCACGCCGGTAAGCACCACGGAGGAGGTCTCCGCCATCAAAGACTCCCTGAAAGTGGGGGACAGCATGGTCCTCAGCCTCTGGCGGGAGGGCGAGATGCTGGAAGTGGAGATAGAGCTCATGGACACCAACGACCTGTATTGAAATAACCATAACGACTATAAAAATCCGCAGCGGTTTTCCGCTGCGGATTTGAGACTGTCGAAAAAGCCTCGCAGAGTTTTTTCGCCGCAGCGAAAAAATAATTTAAATCGTTTTCTGCGGCGGCGTGTACGTCGCAGAAAACACTTCTCACGGAGCGAAGTGTCGAATTGTACGCCTCTGGCGTACAACTGAGGCATGGAGCGAAGTGCAAGCCCTTTTGTCGAAGAAGGCTTGGCCTTCTTCGACAAGCTGAAATCCGCAGCGGTTTTCCGCTGCGGATTTTTTATAGCTGTTTATAAGTTATAAGCTGTTGCTCCGGCTCAGCTGCCGATTATGGAGTCCACGCCGAAGTAGGCGGCCATGTACTTGTTGGGCCAGGAGTCGGCCACTTCGGTGTTCAGGTAGCCCAGGCCCTCCAGGGCGCAGTAGCCGGTGGAGGAGTAGACCCGGTAGACCTCCACATCCATGATGCCCTCTTCCCGGCAGGCCACTATCTGCTTCTCGTTTTCCGTGAGGTAATAGTTGGTCTTAACTATGTCCTGCACCCCCACGCTGCCCTTATACAGGGCGGCCATGAGACATACGGCGCCCAGGGCCGTCATAAGGGGCCGCAGCTCCAGCTCATCGAAGAGGGAGGCAAAGAGCGCTGCGTCGGCGGAGATTATCAGCAGGGTGCCGATATAGGCGCTGCGCTCCGGGAAGAAGCTGGCAAAGGTGAGCACGAAGACCGAGGCCAGGGAGCCCAGCATCAGCAGGGCGGCCAGGAGCTGCCTGTCCCTGTCCAGCCTGCGGCTGTAGGCCAGGGCGGCCAGAACGGCATATACCACCAGGGGTGTCCATATGCGACGGTACATCTCCAAAGCGGTGACGAAATTGTCAAAGAGGTTGGAGACGGTGAACTGGCTGGACTTGTTGGCTATCTGGGCCGGGGCCGTCATCATGAAGGCAAAGCCGCAGAGAGCCAGGAGCACCGCTATCCAAAGGTAGGGGGCTATCTTCTGCTTTTTCAAAAAGCGGCCCAGGAGCATGAAGCAGCAGGAGAGGAAGATCACCGTGGAGGCGCAGTTCTCCGAGTAGGCCCCGATAAGCAGAGCGGCCAGCAGGTAGAGGATGCGGCCTGGGAGGCTCTTAATGTCCTGGTCATACAGAAATTTTCTTATGTATATGGTGAGGTAGAGCAGGGAGAAGAAGGTGGCCCAGAGATAGTTCACGGAGCCGTCCTGCCAAAGGATGACCTGACCGAAATTCAGGGTGAATATCCAGATGCAGCCGAAGATACAAAGCAGCAGGAGATTGTTCCGTTCCCGCTTTCCCAGGGCCATGCGGTACACCAGGTATACCTCGCCCACCAGCACGGCGGAGTTTGCCAGCTTGAATATCCACAGGGGCAGCATCAGGGATATCTGCACCAGGCCGTGGGATATGAGGCGGCCGTTCATGGTGAGGCGGTGGGCGGCCATGGAGGGGATGAGCTGGCTCAGGCTCTCCATACGGCTGCCGTCGGCAAAGCTGAAGCAGTACATAAAATCGTCTGCCAGCAGGTTGGTCTTCAGATTGCAGTAGAGCATCACCAGATACATGAAGGCCAGGATGGGCAGCAGCAGCCACCGGGAGCGGTTCAGCTGCCCGGGCAGTTTTTCAAGGGATATTTTTTCTTTCATCTTTCACTCCGAAGGGCGGGGTTCAGCGGCCGAAGACCCAGAGATGGGTGACGCCGAAGGCCTCCCTTATATAGCAGTTGAGCATATAGACCGGGTAGCCCGGCAGCCCGGCTACGCCGGCCACCTCGGCCCCCAGCATCCTGGCCATGGTCTTGGCCCTGTAGAGATGGTAAGAGCTGGAAAGGATAGCCACGTTGCCGTCGGGCTCATCCCCCCGCTCCCGTATTATCTCAAAGGAAAAGGTCAGGTTCTCCATGGTGGAAGTGGACTTATTTTCGCATATAATGCGGTCCCTGTCAACCTTATGGCGTATCAGCCAGTCCTGCATGCATTCCGCCTCGCTGATGTTTTCCCCGGGACCCTGGCCGCCGCTGACGATGACCATGGCGTCGGGATAGGCCTTGAGATATTCCAGAGCTCCCTCCAGACGGTTGGTGAGGGCCAGAGAGGGGGTGTCCCCATGGACGGCGGCCCCCAGGACTATCAGGTATTTCCGCTCCGGCTCCGGGTCGGTGCGGGAGTTTTTGATTATGGGCAGTTCCACAAGGCAGAAGTAAATAAAACCTATACTCACCAGAATGAAGACCCAGCGGCGAAAGGTATCGCTGCCGAAACGCTGCACCAGAATGAGGGCCGCTATGAACAGCAGGGTATAGCTGATGTAGGTATAGCCCCTGAGACAGAAGAAGAAAAAGGCGGCGGCCACTACCAGTATTGCGACGCTGAGGCCCCAGAGAGGCAGATTCTTTATGTTCATTGCTCCAACTCCTCCCACTTTCCGTACAGCTCCAGCAGCTGAGCTTCCAATTCTTCCTTCTGGGCGGCTATCTCCATCAGCTTTTGGTAATCCGTGGCGTACTCCTCGGAGAGCCTGTCCAGCTCCGCAGACTTCTCCTCCAGGCGCTGTATCTCCCGCTCCAGGCGGGCGATGGCCTTGTCATTGTTTTTCTGCCGCTGAGGCTTAGAATTTTTTTCTTTCTCTTTTTCCTGCCGCTTTTCCGCCTGGGTAAAGACCTGCTGGCGGCTCTTCCACTGGCAGAAATCTTTGTAGCCGCCCCTGAAGTCGGTGATGTGCCCGTCGCTGAGGGCCCAGATGCGGCTGGCAAATTTCTCTATGAAGTAGCGGTCGTGGGAGACGAAGAGCAGGGTCTGCTCATAGTCGGACAAGGCGTCCTCCATCCACTCCCGGCTGGCGATATCCAGGTGGTTTGTGGGCTCGTCCAGGATGAGGAAGTTGATGTCTCCGCCCATGAGCATGCACAGGCGCAGGCGGCTCTTCTCCCCTCCGGAGAGAGCCCCCACCGGGGTGAACACGTCCTCCCCCCGAAAGCCGAAGGCAGCCAGGCGGTCCCTGGCCTCCTGGGGCTGGCAGCGGCAGTCATAGAGCATGGTGTCCAGAGCGGAGCGCTCGTCTTTGGAGAAGCTCACCATCTGGGGCAGATAGGCGCTGCGCACTGCCGGGCCCTTGTAGAGATAGCCGGTGTCCGGCGTCTCCTCCCCCATGATGAGTTTTACCAGGGTGGACTTGCCGGCGCCGTTGTCGCCTATGAGGGCGATGCGTTCCCCGCCGGCCACCTCCATGGAGAGGCCGGAGAACAAAAGCCTGTCCCCAAAGCCTTTGGATATATCCTCCAGCACCAGCACCTCGTCGCCGCTGAACTGGCGCTCCTTGAATTTCACGCTGAGCTTTTTCTGCTCCGTGGGCTTCTCGCTGGCCTTCAGCTTCTCTATGCGCTTTTCCATGGAGAAGGCCCGCTTGTGGAGCTTGTCGTTGCCCATGAAGGCCCAGAGATGCATCTGCTCGGCGGCCCGGGTGAGCTGCTCTATCTTGGCCTGGTCCTTCTCGTATTTCTTCAGCTTCTCCTCGAAGCGGCGCTGCCGCTCCTGAACATAGAAGCTGTAGTTGCCGCTGTAGAATTCCGCCTTGCCCTCGCTTATCTCTATGCTCCGCTGCACCACCTTGTCCAGGAAATACCGGTCGTGGCTTATCACCAGCACGGTGCCCTTGAAGCGGAGCAGATAGTCCTCCAGCCACTCGGTGGAGCGCAGGTCCAGATGGTTAGTGGGCTCGTCCAGCAGCAGGATATCCGTGTCCTCCAGGATGAGCCGGGCCAGGTTCACCCGGGTCTTCTCCCCGCCGGAGAGGGACTCGAAGCTCTGGGAGAGCATGGCCGGGGAGATGTCCAGACCGTTTGCCACCCTGGACCGGGACGTGTCCATCTCATAGCCTCCCAGGCGGCGGAAGTCCTCCTGGAGCCGGTCATATTCCCCCAGCAGAGAGGGGGACTGCTCCTTTTCCAGCTGCAGGCTCAGCTCCTCCAGGCGGCGGGAGATATCGTAGAGGCGGCGGTGGGCGTGCCTGAGGACCTGCTCCGTGGTCCAGCCCTCAGGGTACACCGGGATCTGGGTGACCAGGCCCAGACGCTTGGAGGGGGCCACCATCACCTCCCCTTCGTCGGGGCGCAGTTGGCCGGAAAGGATGCGGAAGAGGGTGGTCTTGCCGCAGCCGTTATGGCCCAGGATGCCCACCCGTTCCCCGGAGTTCACCGTAAAGGACAGGCCGTCCAATATGTTTTTCCCCAGCTCAAAGGCTTTGACCAGGGCATTTACCGAAATGTCTATCATTGTGTATCTACCTTTATATTTTCTACTGCCCATTGCAGCACATTGTTGGTTATAGGGCCGGAGGTGCTGAGACCGTAGCCCCCCCGCTCCACCAAAGTCACGAAGGCAAAGGGGTGCTCCTCGCCGGCCAGGAAGCCCACGAACCAGGCGTGGGAGCTGCCGTCGCCCAGCTCGGCGGTGCCGGTCTTGGCACAGAGCTTCAGACCCGGGAAGTTCTCTTCCCCATTGTAGTGGTCCACCACGTTGTAGTTCATCATCTGCTTGAGCTTGTCGGCGGTGGAGGCTTCCATGAACCGGCTGCTCTCTGGCTCATTGTCCTCCAGCACCAGGCTGGGCTCTGCCAGTATCCCGCCGTTGGCCACGGCGCAGAGAAAGCGCAGCATGGAGTAGGGGCAGATCATGTCCGTGGACTGGCCTATGCCGGACCAGCCCAGCTCCGGGTCGCCTACAAACTCCGTGGGATAGCTGCCGGCGGCGGTGTTGATGCCGCTGAGCTCATGGCTATCCAGAAAGCCGTATTCCGTCACATAGTCCACCATGGTGTCCTGGCCCAGCTTAACTGCAAGCTGGGCGAAGGCCACGTTGCAGGAGTTGGACAGGGCCTGCTCGAAGGTCTGGATATAGTGGGAGCCGGTGCAGATTATGGGCACTCCGGCTATCTCGTACTCCCCCTCGCAGTAAAACTCCATCTCGTCTATGTCCGCTATCTGCTCGATGGCGGCGGCTGCGGTAATGAGCTTGAAGACGGAGCCGGGGATGAAGCTGGCGGAGAGGCAGCGGTTAATGTAGGTGCCATCCTTAAGCTCCGCCTCGGTGTCCAGAGGGTCGGTGGAAGGCACGGACACCAGACCCAGTATCTCCCCGGTCTTGTAATTGGAAAGGAGCATCATGCCCTTGGTGTCTTCTCCCAGGGCCATGAGCTGATCGTAGATGTATTCGTTGAGTTTTGAGTCTATGCTCAAAGTGAGCACGCTGTCCTCAGTTTTGGTCATGCCGGTAAAGATGGAGAAATCCTGCATGCCGCTCCAGTAGCGGGACAGGACTCCCGCCCCTGTGCGTCCCCAGTAGTCCCCGGTGACATGGTAATTTGCGGTCCTCACATGGGCGTCGGGGGAGAATTCCTCCCGGGACTGGCCAAAGGAGGCCAGCATCTGCCCGTTGCGGTCCAGCAGAAGGCCGCTGGAGCCGGAGTTCACCCGGGAAAAGTAGAGCGCCCAGTCCTGCCCCCTGTCCACATATTCCAGCAGGTACAGCCCCATGCCGCATATGACCAGGGCGGCTATCAGCAGCAGGGAAAAGGCCCGGTTAGTTATCTTTCTCATAGTCCTCCTCCTGCCAGGCTTCTATGAAAGGGTTGCCCTCGGCAATGTTTATCTCTTCCTCTTCCGGCGCTTCCCCGTCCTCGTCCTCTTCATAGCCGGAGGAGCGGGCCATGCGGACGGCGAAGCTGGCGCCCCGCCGGTTGTCGGCGCTCTTTATAAAGGCCATCAGCAGCCAGCAGGAAATAAGGGAGCTGCCGCCCCGGGACACGAAGGGAAAGGTGACCCCGGTGAAGGGCAGCAGGTCCAGAGAGCCGAAGACGTTCAGGGACATCTGGCTGAGAAGCAGGGCCATTGCGGCGCAGGCGGCTATGGGGTAGTAGGCGGAGCGGCCGTGCCGGGCGGAGCGCACGGCAAAGAAGGCCATTACCAGCATGGCGGCCACCATGCACAGACCCACGATCAGGCCCAGCTCCTCGCAGACAACGGCAAAGACCATGTCGGTGTTGGCGGCAAAGACGTCGTCCAGCCAGCCGAAGCCCGCTCCCTTGCCGGTGAGGCCCCCGGAGGCGGCGGCGGACATGGCCCGGGTCTGCTGGAAGCCCGCCCCGTAGACATCTTCCCAGGCATGGCCCCAGGTGGCAAAGCGCTGGGCGATGTAGGGCTTCACGGTGACGGCAAGAAAGCCGGCAAGAGCTGCGGCGGACACCGCCAGAAACACCGTGCCCAAGCTGCCGGAGCGCATGTATGATATTATAAGGAAAGTTATGAAGAAGATGAGGGCGGTGCCGAAGTCCCCGATAAGGGCCAGGGCCACCACGCAAAGGGCCGAGAAGCCTATAAAACCGTAGAGGTTACGGCGGAAGAAAAGCCGTTCCAGGGTGGAGGAGCCCACATAGATGTAGCAGGCCTTCACTATCTCCGATGGCTGGAAGGAGTAGCCTCCGAACTCCAGCCAGTTCCTGGCGCCCAGCACGGCGTCGCTGGCCAGCACGTTTACCGCCATCAGGGCCAGGGCCAGCGCCGCCACGGGGATGCGGAAGGCCATAGTGCGCCGGAGACTGCGCAGCCACCAGCCGGAAAAGAGGAACAGGGCCACGGCGGCCACGGTGAGCAGTATCTGCCTGTACATGTCCTCCGGGGTGGAGGAGGCGGCCACGCTCATGCCCAGACTGGTGAGGTAGAAAGCCAGGGTCTCCACCTCAAAGCCGCTGCGGTCCATAAGACGCATGGCGCTGTAGCAGCACCACTGAAGGGCTATCAGGGCCACAAAGGCCAGGGTGATGGAGCGGGCGTACTCCGCCTCGGCGGACAGGGCGTGCTGCACTATAAGGGCCAGCTGGAAAAGGCTAAGCTCCAGCAATGTCACGGTGGGGGATACGTGAAGCCCGGCGCTGGTGCGCACGGCTTCGTTGCGCTCTCTCTCCCCGGGGGTGCTGTCATGAAATTTCAGGGTCAGTCCGCCCAGATTGACGATATCCCCGGTGTCCAGCTGGGAGCCGCTGCCACCCACCTTCACGCCGTTGACCCAGACTCCGCTGCGGGAAAAGATATCATATATCTTCCATATGCCCTTGTCGTTCCTGGACAGCACCGCATGGCAGCGGCTGACCCCGGGGTAACAGAGGCGCACGTCGGAGCTTATAGAGCGGCCAATAAGATTCTCCCAGTGGGTGAGGGTATAGCTGTCTCCCTCGCAGCTGAGCCGGCCCCATATCTCCGACTCGTATTTTTCACTGAGCATGGAGCGGAGACAGCGATATAGAATAAGCAAGGATAGTATTATCACGGCAAATTTAGACGTAGTCAAAGCGTATTCAAGGAAAACTTCCATTGCCTGCCTCCTCTCATGCAAATTTTGATTTCTTTATAATATAACATATGTTTCTCCGAAATGCCAGAGAATATATCTTAAAGCCCGAGACGCTTGATGATTGACAAGGGGGAAAGAATAAACTAATATGTAGCCTATGGACAGAAAAACTAAGATTTGGACAATAATATTCCTTGCCGTGGCGCTGCTGGGACTGCTGGGCTGGTGGGCCCTGAGCAGCCTGGGGGGCGGCGCCGTGGCCGTTATCACCCTGGACGGGGTGGAATACGACAGGATAGACCTTTCAAAGGTCACGGAGAGCTACGACATTGAGATAGACACCGGCTACGGCCACAACACCATACACGTGGAGCCAGGGCGCATATCCGTAAAGGAGGCGGACTGTCCCGACGGTATATGCGTGGCCCAGGGGGCAATAGACAAGGGGGGAGTGCCCATAGTGTGCATGCCCCACCATCTGGTGATAAAGATAGAGGGGAGCGAGATAGATGCCTAAGACCAGGAAGCTGGCCCTCATGGCTCTGCTCAGCGCCATTGCCCTGACCATATTCATGGTCGAGAGCCAGCTGCCGCCGCCTGCGCCCATCCCGGGAGTGAAGCTGGGCCTGGCCAATATCATTACTCTTGTCACCATGCTGCTGCTGGGCAGGAAGGAGGCCGGAGCAGTGCTGGCGGTGCGGGTGATAATGGGCGCCATGTTCTCCGGCAGCATGGCCTCGCTGTTATACAGCGCAGCTGGGGGCGCCCTGGCCTATCTGGTCATGTGCCTCACGGTGAAGTTTTTCAGCGAAAAACAGCTGTGGATAGTCAGCGCCCTGGCGGGCATAGCCCACAATGCCGGGCAGCTGCTCTCCTGCATGCTTATTGTGGAGACTCCGGGAGTGCTGGCCTACGGCCCCATTTTGGCGGTGTCGGGAGTGATAAGCGGCTGCTTCACCGGCTTTGCCGCAATGTATCTGCTGAGGGCGCTGAAAAAACTGCGGCCCTGAAAAAAGAATCCAAAAAATTCATAAAAGGTAATTTGACTAATGGGATAAAAGGTATATAATGTACCCATGCTATCAGAAGCGGTCTATCCGAAAACCTAAGGAAAGGCAGAGAGAACAGACAAATGAGCGAATGCAACCACGATTGTTCATCATGCAGTGAAAACTGCTCCGAAAGAAGCGCCGAGAGCTTCCTGAAGGCTCTCAACCCCCAGTCCAGTGTGAAGAAGGTCATTGCCGTAGTCAGCGGCAAGGGCGGCGTGGGCAAGTCCCTGGTCACCAGCCTGATGGCCTCGGAGATGCAGCGCAGAGGCCATAACTGCGCCATATTGGATGCGGACATCACCGGCCCCTCCATACCCAAGTCCTTCGGCATCCACCAGCACGCCACCGCAACCGACGAGTATATAATCCCCGTGCGCACCCACACGGGCATGCAGATAATGTCCATCAACCTCATATTGGAGGATGAGACTTCCCCGGTGGTGTGGCGGGGCCCGGTGATAGCCGGAGCCGTCACCCAGTTCTGGACCGACGTGGTGTGGCAGGATGTGGACTATATGTTTGTGGACATGCCCCCCGGCACCGGGGACGTGCCCCTCACCGTGTTCCAGTCCCTGCCGGTGGACGGAATAGTTATCGTCACCTCCCCCCAGGACCTGGTGAGCATGATAGTCACCAAGGCCGTCAATATGGCGGATATGATGAATGTACCCGTGCTGGGCATAGTGGAGAACATGTCCTATTTCCAGTGCCCGGACTGCGGCAAGAAGCACTTCATCTTTGGCGAGAGCAAGGTGGAGAAGATAGCCGCAGAGCACGGCATAGAGCACATCGCCCGTCTGCCCATCGACCCGGTCATCGCCACCATGGTGGACGCCGGAGAGGTGGAAGCCGTCGGCGGCGAACACATTGCTCCCATTGTAGATTATATCGAAAAGGAGATTCAATAACATGCGTATAGCCGTTACCTACAAGGACGGAGAGATATTCGAGCATTTCGGCCACTGCGAATGCTTTGCCGTATATGAATACGGGGAGGAAGTCAGCGACTGCAAGAAGACTCTGGTGGACTGCTCCGACCGCCACGGCCACCAGGCCATGGCCGATCTGATGAAGGAACAGAAGGTGGACGCAGTCATCTGCGGCAACCTGGGCGGCGAGGCCCGGGCTCTGCTCCTCAGCTACGGCATAGTTCCCGTTGCGGGCTATTGCGGCCATGCGGACACCGCTGCGGATATGCTGGTCACCGGCCAGCTGCCCATAATCGACGGGGCCGGGGCCTGCGGAGGCGGCTGCGGCGGCTGTGGAGGCGGCTGCCACGGCGGAGACGAGGGCGGTTCCTGCGGCTGCGGCGGCTGCCATGACGACGAGGGCGGCTGCTGCTGCCACTGACAGAAGGATATTCAATGTGTACCCGCTGCTTTGCAGCGGGTACAGCGTTTGAAATCAAGGTGGAGGAAATGAACGACAGCAGTAAACAGATATTATTTGAGCAGATGCCTATACCGGGAGCAGTTGCCCGGCTGGTGGTCCCGACCATAATGGGCAGTCTGGTGATGATACTCTATAACCTGGCGGATACATATTTCGTGGGTTATCTCAACGACCCGGTGCAGAATGCGGCGGTGACCCTGGCGGCGCCGCTGCTGCTTGCCTTCAATGCGGTGAACAATCTCTTCGGCGTGGGCAGCTCCAGCATGATGAGCCGGGCCCTGGGCCTTAAAAAATACGACACCGTGCGCCGCAGCGCAGCCTTCGGCATTTACTGCTCCATAATCTGCGGCCTGGCCTTCTCCCTGGGCTACAGCCTTATGAGCTGCGGAGTGCTGAACATTCTGGGGGCAGATGAGGTCACCGTGGAGGCTACCAGACAGTACCTGTTCTGGACGGTGAGCCTGGGGGCTGCCCCGGCGATCACCAACGTGGTCATGGGCTATCTGGTGCGGGCCGAGGGCTCGGCCATAAATGCCAGCATAGGCACCATGAGCGGCTGTCTGCTGAACATAGTTCTGGACCCCATATTCATCATGCCCTGGGGCCTGGGCATGGGAGCGGAGGGAGCCGGCTGCGCCACTTTTATATCCAACTGCGTTGCCTGCCTGTATTTCTTTATATATATACTGGCCAAGCGGGGCCGCAGCTACGTATGTCTCAAGCCCAACATGGCCCTGTGCGGCAGGAGCGTAGCTCTGGGCATATTCGCCGTGGGCGTTCCTGCCATGGTGCAGAACCTCCTGAACGTCACGGGCATGACCATCCTGAACAATTTCACCGCCGATTACGGCTCCGAGGCGGTGGCGGCCATGGGCATTGCCAGCAAGATACAGATGGTGTTCATGTATGTGAATATGGGCATCTCCAACGGCATCATGCCTCTGGTGGGTTACAACTATGCCGACGGCAATGTAAAACGCATGAAGGAGGCCATGGCCTTTACGGCAAAGCTGATCCTGAGCATATTGGGCCTTGCCACCTTGTGCTGCTTCCTGTTCAGCAGGACTCTGGTGGGCCTGTTCATAGAAAACGCCCATGTGATAGAGCTGGGCTCCGCCTTCCTGAGAGGGCTGAGCTTGTCCCTGCCCTTTATGGCCATGGACTTTCTGGGGGTGGGCATGTACCAGGCCTGCGGCATGGGGAAGAAATCTCTGGCCTTTGCCGTCATGCGCAAGATAGTCTTGGAAATACCGGCCCTCTTTATCCTCAACGCTCTCTTCCCCATGTACGGCCTTGCCTACGCCCAGCCCTTTGCAGAGTTCATCCTGGCCTTTGCGGCGATAACAGTGATGCTGAAGATCTTCAGGGACCTGGAAAAAAAGGAATACAGGAGCTGAAAGAGGAAAGCAGGCAGAACAAAAAGGCAGTCCATTTTTTGGACTGCCTTTTTTTGCGCCTTATCTATCCGGCTCTGTAGATGGGGCCTTGCCCTCCCTGAGCTCTGCGGGCAATCGCAGCTCTGCGGCGAAGTGCTCCCCGTCGTTTTCAATGCTGAAGTCCCCGTGCATCTGCTCCATGATGCGCTTGCAAGTGCGAAGGCCGATCTTGGTGCTCTCCACCCGGTCCAGGTCCCGGGTTATGGCATTGGAGATGCAAAGGCTCAGATACCCGTTCTTCAGCTCGCTTATCATCATCACCTGCCTGGCCTTGTCCCCGTACTTCATCACGTTGGATACCAGGTTGTCCACTACCCGCTTGAGATAAAGAGGGTCGGCCATAATGCTGCACTCGCCGGAAAATTCTATGCGCTGTGTGCAAAAGCCCTTTTCCGACAGTGTGAACTCCGCCTCGCTCACCAGCTGCTCCAGCAGCAGCCGGCCGTCGTAGCTCTCCATGTCCAGCTTGAGCTCTGCGCTTCCGTAGACAAGGAAATACTTGAACAGCTCGTCGGTGAGGGATTTCAGGTCCATAGCCTTGCCGTAGGCGGCGCTGCTGAACTGGCGGCAGCGCTCCGTGTCGGAGAAATCGCTTTCACACAGCAGGCCCAGATAACCGATCATGGAGGTCATGGGGGTGCGGATATCGTGGGAGATGGCGGTTATCAGCTCATTATTGGCCTGCCATGCCCGGCTCTCGCTGCTCATCTGCTCAATGACTGACTGGCGCATATCGTCCATAGCCCGGGCCAGACTGCCTATCTCGTCGTTGCCTGGGGCGCTTATGCTCATCTCCAGGTTCCCGGAGCTCACTACGGTGGCGGCCCTGGACAGAGCGATTATGCGTTTTGTAAGCCTGTTCATGCTCAGCAGCAATATGAGTATCATGCTGCCGGCGGCTATGGCCATGGCACTGAAATCCGCCACTACATATTCCCGGGCCTCGGAACTGTCCAGTATGGCCACCAGGTAGACGCCGTCGGAAAAGCGCATTGGATAGAGGTTTCCATATTTGGAGTCGTCGTATTCGCCGTTGAGTTCCGGCACAACGGCTTTGTCCCCGGAGAAGCGGCGGTGTTTATTGCCGCTGTCATACAGCAGTATGGTCACATAATCGTTTTCCCTGGTCCACAGGGAGATGGCCTTGGTGTCCTTGCCGGAGATACCGTTTTCACTTACATAGCTGTTGAGCCGGGAATAGATCTCCGCCTTGCGCTGGGACACATTCTCCTCACTCATGTACACCTTCTCCACCAGAAGGCAGCCCAGCTCCCCGGCTATGATGTACAGCAGCACCGCCGTAAGCAGGCTGAGAAGGGACACGCACAGCATCTTGGTGGTGAGGGAGTGGGGCAGTTTAAACTTTTCAGTCAATTTGATAGCCCTTTCCCCACACGGTGCGGATTATCTTGGGACTGGAGGGTTTTTCCTCTATCTTCCGGCGCAGGTTCAGCACATGGACCATAACGGTGTTGCCGGAGCCGGAGAGGAACTTCTCGCCCCACACTGCTTCGTACAGCTCCGCCGCCGTGACGGTGCTGCCCCGATGTTTCATCAGGTGCTCCAGTATGGAATACTCCGTGTCGGTAAGGGAGACGTGGCTGCCCTGATATTTCACGCTGTGGCCGGACAGGTCCACCTCCAGGTCCCCCACGGAGATCACCCCGTCGTTCTTGCCCCGGTACTCCCGGTAGCGGCGCAGCAGGGAATTGACCTTGGCCAGCAGCTCCTGATGGGAGAAGGGCTTGGAGAGGAAGTCGTCCCCGCCGCTGCTGTAGGCGGAGAGCCTGTCCGCCTCGGCGGACTTGGCGGTGAGGAAGAGTATGGGGGCGTGGCTCAGCTCCCGGAGACGGGAACAGGTCTCGAAGCCGGAGAGGCCCGGCATCATCACGTCCAGTATTATCAGGTCCACCTCCGGGTGTGCGGAGACATAGTCGATAGCGGAGGCGCCGTCGGAGGCCTCCTCAACAAAATATTTATTTTTAAGCAAAATTTCAAGAACATTTCTTATGTCTGCATCGTCATCTACTATGAGCACATGGGGTAAAGCCGTCATATAATCACCTCAGCTTGATTGTAACACAAATTTTCCCGGGCACAATAAACAATTGAATGTTTTAAGAAAGTTTAAGAGTTCGCCGGAACAATCTGTGCTATAATTATGTCTACCTATGCTGGCATAGGAAAAGAATGTTTATTCATTTAATCACATATCAAGGAGGACAAAAATGAAAAACAGACTGAAAAGCCTGCTGGCCTTACTGCTGGCAGCGGTAATGGTCCTGTCCCTGGCCGCCTGCGGCAAGAGCGAGGACGGTTCAGGGGACAAGGAAGACGGGGATGAAGAGCATCCCGAGTTTGCGTATACGGCAGTATTTGACAAAATCGCCAGCGACCAGGACGTGAGCCTCTATCCCAGAGTGTACACTGAGGATGGCTTCTATTCCACCAGCTACGAGAAGATAGGCAACAACACCCCCGAGGGAGTCACCCCTGAGTATGAGGGACAGTACGATGTATACGGCAGCTTCATCTACTTTGTTGGCTTCGACGGCAAGGTGGAAAAGCTGGCGAACTACCAGCGCATGGAGCCCCCCGCCAACGACGGCAATTACAAGGATTTTAATTCCAGCAGCGACGTCAACGGCATCTGTGTGTCTGATGACGGCAAGCTGGTGGCGATTGAGATACAGTACAAGTCCTGGAGCGAGGCCCCCGAGGGCATGAGCAGCAGCGACAACGATTACTGGAATTACTATAAGTACGAACAGAGCTACTATGTCCGCTGGCTGGAGCCGGACGGCACAGAGATAAGCAGCGCTCGTGTAGAGGTAGACCCGGATATGTATCTGGACAGCTATAACATGAAGCTGGACCAGGAGGGGAATGTGGTGTGCCTCTATAACGGCACCCAGATAGTGGGCATAGCCCCTGACGGAAGCTTCAGCTATAGGATTGAGGCGGATTCCGAAAGCTATATAGACACCATTGTGAAGCTGGCCGACGGCACCATTGCCGCCAGCATCTCCGGCGGCAGCGGGATGGAAGTCTATCCCATAGACATTGCCAACAAGAAGCTCAGCGACACCGGCTACCCCCTGGAGAACGTATACCTCTATAACGCCATCACCGGCAGCAACGGCTATGACCTGTACTACACCAACGGCACCAACTTCTACGGCCTGAAGCTGGCGGAGGGAGTCCAGGAGAAGCTCTTCAGCTGGCTCAGCTGTGACGTGAACGGCAACGACATGAGCAGCGTCACCGTAAGAGATGACGGCTCCGTGGTGGGCGTCATCTCCGATTACGACAGCAGCAGCCGCAGTTACAGCTACGAGCTGGTCACCGTAAAGCAGGTACCTTACGAGTCCGTGCCCCATAAGGAGATAATCACTCTGGGCTGCATCGGCCTCCAGTATCAGACCCAGGAAATGATAGTGAAGTTCAACCGCGGCAACGACAAGTACCGCATAGAGGTCGTCGACTACTCCGAGTACAACAACGAGGAGAACGGCTACGACGCCGGGCTCACCAAGCTGAACACCGAGATAATGGCCGGCAACGTCCCCGACATCCTGGATATCAGCAACCTGAATTATGTGCAGCTGGCCTCCAAGGGCATCATCGAGGACCTGTACCCCTACATCGACGCCGACGAGGAGCTGAACCGGGAGGACTACTTTGAGAATGTTCTGGCTGCCATGGAGGTGGACGGCAAGCTCTGCTGCACCGTGCCCGGCTTCTATATCCAGGCAGTGATCGGCGCAAGCAAAGTGGTGGGCGACACTCCGGGCTGGACCTATGAGCAGTTCAACGAGGCTCTTGCCTCCATGCCTGAGGGCTGCGAGCCCTTTGACCAGTACGTCACCCGGGACACCATACTCCAGAACTGCCTGGCTCTGGACATGGATAACTTCGTCAACTGGGGCACCGGCGAGTGCCGCTTCGACAGCCAGGAGTTCATCGACCTGCTGGAGTTTGCCGCCCGCTTCCCCGAGACCTTCGACTGGGAAAACTACGATTACTCCACTGCCGAGAGCACCCAGGAGCGCATAGCCCAGGGCAAACAGATGCTGGTGCAGGCCTCCGTGTATATGATAGAGGACTTGTTCTATAACCAGTATACCGAGAGCTTCGGCGGAGAAATCACTTTCATCGGCTATCCCACCTCCAGCGGCACCGGCAACATGCTGGGCATAGACGGAGGAGCCTACGCCATGAGCAGCAAGAGCCAGAACAAGGACGTGGTGTGGCAGTTCCTGCGTACCTTCATGACCAAGGACTACCAGGAGGAAAACGTGTGGGGCCTGGCCAGCCGCAAGGATATCTTTGACGAAAAAGCGGAGGATGCCATGACTATCCAGTACCAGGAGGATGCCGACGGCAACGCCATCCTGGACGAAGAGGGCAACAAGATACCCATCGCCCGCTACGGACGCTGGAACGAGGAGACCGGAGAAACCGAGGAGGTCTATGCCATCGACCCGGAGCAGATAGACCAGCTCCGGGAGCTCATAGCCAGCACCGACCGCAAGGCCAATTATGACAGCGACATTTTTGAGATAGTCTCCGAGGAGTCTGCCGCCTTCTTCCAGGGACAGAAGACCGCCGAAGATGTGGCAAAGCTCATCCAGAGCAAGGCCAATATCTTTGTCAACGAGCAGCGCTGAACATCAAACTAATTCCAGGGGCAGGGGCAAAAGCCCTGCCCCTGGAGCATAATTATTAATATTTCTTTTGTTTTGCCCGCATTTATTGAATCGGTCTACAAGATGTGGTATTATTGGCAATGGCATACACATTATAACAATATCGGGAAACGAAACGGCAAGGTCAAATGAAGAAAAATAAACTGAATCTCCGGGAGCGCACCCTCGATTTCCTCAAGAGCCTGTGCTTCCTCTTCCCCAGCCTTCTGGGTGTGGGAGTGTTCTTCATCGTCCCCTTCGGCGTTGTGGTCTACTACTCGCTGATAGACGGAGTTGGATCGAAGAACTTTGTGTTTTTGGAAAATTTCATAAAGCTGTTCGATAACTCCGCCTTCCTCATGGCGGCAAAGAACACCCTGAGCTTTTCCGTAGTGGCGGTGCCCCTGGCGGTCATCCTGGCCATGGGCCTTGCATTGATGCTGGAGTGCCGCATACCCCTGAAGAGCCAGTTTCGCACCTTCTTCCTCAGCCCCATGATGGTGCCGGTGGCCTCGGTGGTGCTCATCTGGCAGGTGCTCTTTAACTTCAACGGCACCATAAACGAGTTCATTATGCTCTTCGGCGCCGACAGGATAGATTGGCTCCAGTCGGACTACTGCCAGATAGTGGTCATCATCCTGTTTTTGTGGAAGAACCTGGGCTACAATATGATACTGTTCATGGCGGGCTTGGCCAACATACCCAAGGAGCTGCTGGAGGTCGCAGACGTGGAAGGGGCCAGCGAGACCTATAAGTTCTTTGCCATCAAGCTGCGCTACCTGTCGCCTACGGTGCTCTTCGTCACCATACTGTCCCTGATAAACTCCTTCAAGGTCTTCCGGGAGGTGTACCTGCTCACCGGGGACTATCCCTATGAAAAGCTGTACATGCTCCAGCACTTTATGAACAACACCTTCCGCTCCCTGGATTATCAGAAGCTCTCCGCTGCGGCGGTGGTCATGGCCATCGTCATGGTGGTGCTGATAGCTCTGCTGTTCATAGCGGAGGACTGGTTCGGAAAGGATGTGGAGGGATGAAAAAGAAACACTATTTCGGCCGGGGGGCCATGTTCCTGCTCTGCGCCGCCTTTGCCATAATGTTCCTGCTGCCCACGGTGCTGACCATCACCAACTCCTTCATGTCCGAGTCGGAGATAAAGGCAAACTACGGCATGATATTCTCCACCACCACCGGCGGCTACGTGTCCAAGACCGTGAACCTGAAATTCATACCCGACAAGGTCACCCTCTCCCAGTATGTCACCGGCCTGATAAAATCCCCGGAATATCTGCTGAAGCTGTGGAACAGCATTTTCCTGGTGGTGCCCATAGTCATCTTCCAGGTGGCGGTGGCCGCAGTGGCGGCCTATAGCTTCACCAGATGGAGAGGAAAGATAAGAAGCGGCATTTTCTTTTTCTATGTGATACTTATGCTCATGCCTTACCAGGTCACCCTGGTCCCAAACTACCTGGTGAGCGACTGGCTGGGCATCCTCAATACCTCCTGGGCCATAATCCTGCCGGGCATCTTCGCCCCCTTCTCCGTGTTCCTGCTCACCAAGTTCATGCGCCGCATACCCTATTCCCTTATTGAGGCGGCCAAGGTGGACGGGGCGGGGGAGTGGCAGATATTCACCAAGATATGTCTGCCCCAGTGCCGTTCGGCCCTTTACTCCATTGCCATCCTGGTGTTTATCGACTATTGGAACATGGTGGAGCAGCCCCTCATCCTCCTGCAGGATGCGGACAGCCAGCCCCTGTCGGTGTTCCTGTCCAATATAAATACCGGGGAGATAGGCCTGGCCTTCGCCATGGCCACAGTATATATGATACCGTCCCTACTGCTGTTCCTCCACGGCGAGGAATATCTGGTAGAGGGCATAGCAAATTCCGGCAGCGTCAAGGGCTGACGGGCAGCAAAGCTTTAGAGGTGCAATATGGAATTTAAACCTAAGAACAGAGAATGGGTAAAAAACGCCGCCATAATTTTCCTGGCGGTGCTGCTGGTGCTGACTTTTTTCTCCAACACCATCATGAACCGCAGCCTGCCTGAGGTGGCTACCGCCGGCGTTACCGACGGTTCCATCGTGGCCAAGGTCCGGGGCACCGGCACCGTGAAAGCCAACGGCAGCCACAATGTAAAGACCACCCAGACCCGGGAGATCCGCTCCGTGATGGTAAAGGTGGGCCAGGAAGTGAACACCGGGGACACTCTGTTTGTCCTGGGCGCAGGGGACAGCCAGGAGCTGGAGGCGGCCAAGGAGACCCTGCGGGACCTGCAATACGCCTACCAGAAGTCTGCCATAGGGATGCCCAGCTTCAGCTATACCAGTGAAAACAGAGCCTTGAGCGATGCGGAAAAGACCATGAGCGCTGCGGAAAAGGTCCTGTCTGATGCAGTAAAGGTCTACGACGAGATGAAGCAGAAGTACAGCGACCCCCAGGCGGAGGCTCAGCTCTCCGAGGCCAAGGATGCTATGCAGAAATCCTATGACAACCTGGTCTCCATCCAGGCCAGTTATGACAGCGCTTACCTGGGCCTGAACGCCAAGGTGGTGGACTGGCAGAACCGAGTCAATCAGCTGAGGAGTCTGACGCCTATCTCAACGCCCAGTCCCACGGCTACGCCGGAGGAAGAAAAGGAAGAGATCAAGGACGATGCTTCAGGCGTGGATCAGACCCAACCGGCAGATGAAAACCCAGACACTGCGGCTGCCCAGACCATGTCTTACTCCCCCTCTGCCGGCAGCGGTTTCCGCTCTCTTGGCAGGATAAGCAATGGCGGCGGCATCGTGCTCCTGTCCTCTGTCGGCGATATCCCGGACATTACCCTATCCGGGACCTATCAGGACGGGGAGACCAACCCCAACATGATCAAAGACGAGCTGACGGCCAAGCAGTGGCTATCCTCGGCCCAGAATGCACTAAACGACTTTGTGGCCTCCAATAAATCCACACTGGAAAATGCCAAGTCTGTGTATGACAGCGCCAAGGCCAAGTATGACGCCATACTCAAATACAACGAGCAGGTAAATTATCAGCTCATTCCGTACAGAGAGGCTCTGGACAAAGCCCAGGCGGAATATGATACCGCTGTCAACGCTTATGAAGATGCCTGGAGCAATCTCCTGTATAAACAGTCCCAGGACGATAAGACCCTGGCCTCTGCTTCCGTGGACCTGCAGCAGCAGGCGGAGAAGATAAAGGCGGCCCAGGAGAAGGTGAAGCAGCTCTCCGGCGATGCCGGAGACCAGATAACAGCCAACGTCAACGGCGTAGTCACCGCCATCAATGTGAGCGCCGGGGACACCGTCACCAAGGACACCGTGGTCTGCACCATCGAGGTGCCGGATATGGGCCACACCCTCTCCTTCTCCGTCACCAACGACCAGGCCCAGCGCCTGAGAGTGGGGGATACCGCCACAGTGAGCAACTACTACTGGGGCAACGAGATAGTGGCCACTCTCTCCAACATCCGCACCGACCCCAAGAACCCCCAGACCAACAAGGAGCTCACCTTTGAGCTGTCGGGAGACGTCACCTCCGGCTCGGAGCTGACCATCTCCGTGGGCCAGAAGAGCGCAAATTACGACACCATAGTGCCAAACAGCGCCATCCGCAGCGATAATAACGGCAAGTTCGTCCTGGCTATCCAGGCCAAGTCCTCCCCTCTGGGCAACCGCTATATAGCCAAGCGGGTGAGCGTGGAGGTGCTGGCCTCCGATGACAATAACTCCGCCGTGGTGGCTGACCTGAGCTACGGAGACTATGTCATCACCACCAGCAACTCCCCGGTGAAGAGCGGCGACCAGGTGAGAATGGCGGAGAACAACACATGAGAGAAAAGCTGAAACGGCTGGCGCTGCCAATAGCCGGGGCGATATTGGCCCTGCTGTGTCTGAGCTGCCTGCTGGTGTATTCCCACCTGGCCAACATGCTGGACAGCCAGCACCAGGCGGAGCGCTGGCAGGGGGAGGGGGAGCTGAAATTCAGCCAGCTCAGCTGCTTCATGTCCGTGGACCAGAAGCTGAGCCTGGAACAGGTCTACACTTTCCGTACCGCCATGATGACCAAGTTCCATGAGGCGGCTCTGGATATAGACACCGAGGCCCAGCTCTTCTGCGACGCCTGGTCCACCACCGGCAAAGCCTATGTGGCCAGCGACCAGGGCAAGGGCGATGTGAGCGTTATTGCCGTGGGGGGCAACTTCTTCGATTTCCATCCCATTCGCCTGCTCAGCGGCAACTATATCCGCCCCGACGATTTGATGAAGGACCGGGTGCTCCTGGACGAGGACAGCGCCTGGCTCCTCTTCGGCGGCACCCAGCTGGAGGGCCTGAGCTTCAAAATAGACGGCGTGCCCTTTGTAGTGGCGGGAGTGATAGAACGGGAACAGGACTTTGCCAGCCTGAAGGCCTACACCTCCGGCATGGGCATATACATGAGCTATGACGCCTACAGCAGCATTAAAAGCTCCGGCAGCAGCACTCTGACCGCCACAGCCTCCTCAGGCTCCGGGAGCTCATCTTCCGGCTCCGGCGGCAGCGGAGGGAGCGGTTCCGGCAGCTCCGGCGATAACTCCGGCAGCTCCGGGGGAAGCTCCGGCGGCAGCGGCAGCTCCGGCAGCAGCGTGGGCATTGAGTGCTACGAGGTTGTCATGGCTGAGCCGGTAAAGGGCTTTGCCCTGGGCGTGGCCAAGGAGAAGTTCCCCATAGGCGGTGGAGTGATAGTAGATAACTCCAGCCGCTATGGCTTTGAGAGCATACTTAAGCTGGTGAAGCAGTTCGGCTCCCGCTCCATGCAGACCCACGGCGTCATCCTGCCCTACTGGGAAAACGCCGCCCGCTGTATAGAGGACTGGTGCCTGGCCCTGCTTATAGGCGCCATGGTGACGGGCGTGCTGCCCCTGGTGCTTATCGTTATCTTCCTTGTGCGTCTGTTCCTGCGGGGCAAGGGCAAGCTGGAGGATGAGCTCCTGCCCAAGACCAAGGAGCGCATTGGCGAGGCAATAAGGGTCCGGCAGCGCAGGGCCTGGGAGCGCAGATACGGCAAAAAAAATAATGAGGGCTAAAGGCCGTAGCTGATAAGCGGGCTCGCCCGGCAAAAATAAAAGGATATACGAAAAAGGTTTCAAGCCGGTGGTTTCCCACCGGCTTGAGCGCTGTGTTGAGGACTTATGTGAAAAAGTAATAATTAAAGCAGACCCAGGAAGTGCTGCATGGCAAGGCTCACAGCGGCGATGCACACCCAGCAGCAAAAGCCCATGAATATAGGCTTTCCGCCGCTCTTTACCAGCTTGACGATATCGGTGTTGAGACCGATGGCAGCCATGGCCATGATGATGAAGAACTTGGACAGCTCCTTGAAGGGACTGAAAAATGCGGCGTCTACGCCGGCCATGGTGGACAGGGTGGTTATAACGGAAGCCAGCACGAAGAACAGGATGAAGAAGGGGAAGATCTTCTTCAGGGAGAAGCTGCCGCAGCTGGCGCTGCTGCCCTTCTTGGCCTGCCAGGTGCGCCAGAAGGCCAGGACCAGGGTGATGGGGATGATGGCCAGGGTGCGGGTGAGTTTGACGATGGTGGCGTACTCCAGCACGGCGCCGTTGGTACCGTGAAGGCTGTCCCAGGTGGAGGCGGCGGCGGTGACGGAGGAGGTGTCGTTGACGGCAGTGCCGGCAAAGAGACCGAAGCCCTCGTTGCTCAGGCCTATAGCCCCGCCGAAGGTGGGGAAGATAAGGGCCGCCACCACATTGAAGAGGAAGATAACGGAGATGGACTGGGCTATCTCCTCGTCGTTGGCCCCAATGACCGGGGCGGTGGCGGCAATGGCGGAGCCGCCGCAGATGGAGGAGCCCACGCCTACCAGGGTGGAGATGTTGGCGGGCATCTTCATAAGCTTGCAGAGAATAAAGGACACGATAAGGGAGGTGGCTATGGTGGAGCAGATTATTGGCAGGGACTGGGTGCCCACCTTGGCTATCTCCGACAGGTTCAGGCCGAAGCCCAGAAGTATAACGGCATACTGAAGTATCTTCTTGGAGGTAAAAGCGATGCCGCCCTGGACCTTGCTCTTGTCTTTCCACACCAGAGTCAGCAGCATGCCGGCCAAAATGGCGAATACCGGCCCGCCCACCACCGGCAGAGCCTTGCCCAAAAGCCAGCAGGGGATGGCCATGAGCAGACACAGCAGCAGACCGGGACCTTTTTTCCTGATAAATTCCATATCCTTTATTCCTCTTTTCCCAAATTTCTCCTTGATTATATTACAGCTTAACGATAAAATAAAATTACACTTTATAATATAACGATAATTTATTTTTATTGGTGAGCTTATGCTGGATACAAAGATAAACACATTCCTGGTGCTGTGCGAGACCATGAACTATACCCGGGCGGCGGAGCGCCTGTGCCTGACCCAGCCGGCGGTCACCCATCACATACATTATCTGGAGGAGCGCTTTGGCTGCCGTCTGTTTTCCTACCAGGGGAAGACCCTGAGCCTTACTGCGGAGGGACAGCGGCTGCTGGGCCTGGCCCGCTCCCTGGCCTATAACAGCCGGAGAGCGGAGGAGGCTATGCGCTCGCCTTCAGTACTGAGCCTGCGGGTGGGAGCCACCAAGACCATAGGGGAGTATGTGATAGCTCCCCGGGTAAAGCGGCTCATAAGGGAGATGCCTGAGTTGAATTTCTCCCTGATAGTGGAAAACACAAGATACCTTCTCCACGCTCTGGATAGTTTTCAGCTGGACCTGGCCCTGGTGGAGGGCTATTTCGACCGGGAGAGATACCAGCTGCTCAGCAGCCGCCGGGAGGACTTTTTCGGGGTATGCGCCTCAGACCATCCCTTTGCGGGGAAAGTGGTCGCCGTGGAGCAGCTCCTGGAGCAGCGGATAATAGTCAGGGAGCCCGGTTCCGGCACCAGGGATATTTTCCAGCAGATGCTTAAGAGGAGGGGCTATGGGCTGGACAGCTTTAGCCGCCGTATGACCGTCAGCGATTTTTCGGTGATAAAAACCTTGCTGAACGATTCCCTGGGCGTCTCCTTCCTCTATGCGCCTGTGGTGGAAAAGGAGCTGGAGCAGGGGAGCCTGTCCAGCTTCAAGCTGGAAGGGGAGAGCATGAGCGGCGCCTTCAGCCTGGTGTGCCTGAAGGACAATATGTTTGCCGGAGAGTGGGCGGACTGGCTCATGCCGGAGAAAAAATAAAAGATAAATAAAAGGAGTCCGGCATGTGAAGCCGGACTCCTTAAATAATATAGGATCTTAGAAAATTGCGACCACGGCGCCGTTGTAGGTGTCGGCGATGTAGGTCTTGACATTATCGGTGAGCAGGGCGTTCACCAGAGCCTGGATCTTCTCGCTGTTCTCCTCGCCGCTGCGGCAGGCCACGATGTTGGCGTAGGTCTGAGCTGCGTCGCCGGAAGCGTCCTCTATAGCCAGAGCCTCAGAGGCGTGGAGACCGGCCTGAAGGGCGTAGTTGCCGTTGATAACGGCCACGGTTCCCACGTCGCTGTTGGCCAGCTGGGAGGGAACGGTGTCAGCCTGGACGGCCTGGATGTCGAAGCCGCCGTTGTCCACTATGTCCAGAGTGGTGATGCCGGCCTCGGCGCTGGCATCCTCAGGGAGAGTGATGAGGCCTTCCTGGGCCAGGAGCAGCAGAGCGCGGGTCTCGTTGCTGTCATCGGCGGGAATGAGGATGGTTGCGCCGGGGGCGATGTCTGCCACGGCGTCAACGCCGTTGCCGTAGAGGCCGAAGGGCTCGTAGTGTACCAGGGCGGCCACTACCAGGTCGGTGCCGTTGGACTCATTGAAGCTGTTCAGGTAGGGGGTATGCTGGAAGTAGTTGGCGTCCAGGCTGCCCTCGTCCAGGGCCTGGTTGGGCAGGACGTAGTCGTCATAGATGACGATCTCCAGCTCATAGCCCTCCTCGGCCAGAGCATCCTTCACCTGCTCCAGTATCTCGGCATGGGGGGTGGAGCTGGCGCCCACCTTGATGACCTTGTCCTCGGAGCTCTTGCCGCAGGCGGCAAAGCTGAAGACGGCGGCGATGGCAAGAACGATAGCAAGAATCTTTTTCATTTTGGTTTCTCCTTTTTATTAATTTTAATTATAAGTTGTGAATGTTGAAAGTTATAAATCGGCTTTTCACTTTTACATTCGCAGCTTACAAAGACTGGTGAATATCATGAGGCTACATCACTTTATACGTTTGTCGGTGCGCCGGGCGATGTGGGTGCCAACGATCTGGATTATCTGGACTATGGCCACGGTGAGCAGCACGCATACCCAGGTTATGTCGGCCTTGCTGCGCTGATGCCCGTAGATTATAGCCACCTGGCCCAGGCCGGTGCCGCCGATGGTGGCCGCCATGGCGGAGTAGCCCAGGATGGTCACCATGGAGATCACCGCTCCGTTTATCAGGGAGGGCTTGGCTTCCGGCAGCAGTACCTTGGATACTATCTGGAAATTGGTGCAGCCCATGGACTGGGCGGCCTCTATGATGCCTCCATCCACTTCCTTCAGGGAGGATTCCACCATTCTGGCCACGTAGGGGGAGGCGCCGATGACCAGCATCACTATCACGGCTCCGTTGCCCAGGCTGGTGCCCAGGATGAAGCGGGCCACCGGGAGCATAGCCACCATGAGGATGATGAAGGGGATGCTGCGGAAGAAATTTACCACAAAGCCCAGTGCCCGGTTCACCCAGGGGGTGGGACGGATGCCGTTCTGGTCGGTGACGTTGAGCACCACGCCCATGGGCAGGCCGAAGAGGTAGGAGAAGAAGGTGGCGATAAGAGTCATGTATATGGTCTCCACCACGCCCATCTGGATAAGGCCGTTGTCCCAGACCTTATAAAACATATCAGAAAACATCTCAGTTCTCCTCCTTCCAGACTACTTCGCTGCTGCTCAGCCAGGCTATTATCTTGTCTGCCTGGCGCTGGTCGCTGGGCAGCTCCACTATCATATGCCCGTATATGGAACCTTCGTATTCCTTGGTGTCGGCAAAGAGAATGTTCACCGGGGCCTGGCACTCCAGGACCATCTGGGAGATGATGGGCGCCTGGGAGTAGAGACCGTTGAAGATGAGCCTTATGCGCCGCCCGCCTGCGGTGTCAAGAGCCGCCCTGTCCGTGGGGAGTATGAGCTCTCTGGCGATGGCTGAGCGGGGATTGGTGAATACATCGCTGACCCTGCCCTCCTCGGCAATGGAGCTGTGGTCAATGACGGCCACCCTGTCGCAGATCTGGTCGATGACCTTCATCTCATGGGTGATGACGATGATGGTCACGCCCATGGTCTTGTTGATGGTGCGCAGCAGCTCCAGAATGGAGCGGGTGGTGTTGGGGTCCAGGGCGCTGGTGGCCTCGTCGCACAGCAGGTACTTGGGGTCGGTGGCCAGGGCCCGGGCAATGGCCACTCTCTGCTTCTGGCCGCCGGAGAGCTGAGAGGGATATTTGTCCGTCTTTTCCTCCAGTCCCACCAGCTTGAGGAGCTCCAGAGCCTTCTTCGCCGCCTCCTGCTTTTTGACCCCGGAGATCTCCAGGGGGAAGCAGACATTTTTCAGTACGCTGCGCTGCTCCAGCAGGTTGAAGCCCTGGAATATCATGGAGATGCTGCGGCGCATCTTCAAAAGCTCCGGGCGGCTGAGAGCGGTCATGTCCTGCCCGTCGATGATGACTTGGCCGGAGCTGGGCCGTTCCAGGAGATTGATACAGCGTACCAGGGTGCTCTTGCCTGCGCCGGAGAGGCCGATGATACCGAAGATCTCGCCGTCGTTTATGGTAAGGTCCACATCTTTCAGAGCCTCCACGGAGCCGGATGCGCTTTCAAAGGTCTTGGAGAGTTTTTTCAGCTCTATCATTTTCTCTGTCCTTTCAAATAAAAAAACAGGCTCGGGAAACTCACTTTGTTTCCCAAGCCTGTGCAAGTACAGTTTGAAGCACTTTTCAGATGGATATGAAACAAGGCGAGTCATGTTTTTGTGCGCACATCATCATGCACATGCGGAACATGTACATCATACCCATCATCATGCTGTTGGTGCGGAAGCTGCGCATATGACCCGTCTCCTTTCTTGAAAACTGTTTGGATTATAGTCCCATTGCTCCATCTTGTCAACACATAAATTTCTTGATCTCATTTTGCGGAACATAACTCATCAAATAAATAATTACGTAAATTATATTAAGTAAATAATAATATGTAAATTATATTATGTAATTTTACGTAGGCAAGAATGGACCTAATAGGGGAAAAATCTTGACATAAGGGGCGGCCTGGGATAGACTGGGGGCAAATAAATGCCAAGAAAACTGGAGATGTGGAGGCAGACATGGAAAAGAGAATCGAAGAACTTCTCAAGGGCTTTCATGAACTGTTCGGTGAAACGAGCCCGGTGATATATTCCGCCCCCGGGCGCACGGAGATAGGGGGCAACCACACGGACCACCAGCGGGGAAAAGTGCTGGCCGGCTCTGTGGATGCAGATATTCTGGCTGCGGCCGCCGAAAACGGCAGCGGCGTGGTGCATGTCAAATCCGAAGGCTACGACATGATCACGGTGGACCTGGGGAACCTGGAACCGATGGAGGCGGAGCAGGGCAGCACTGCGTCCCTGGTGCGGGGCATGTGCAGCCTGGCGAAGGACAGAGGATATGAGATACGGGGCTTTGACGCCTTCATAACCTCCCAGGTGATGCAGGGCAGCGGCCTGTCTTCCTCGGCGGCCTTTGAGGTGCTGATAGGCGCCGTGGTCAACGGCCTTTTCTGCAATGAAGAGCTGAACGCCACCGACCTTGCCATAATGGGCCAGGCGGCGGAGAACCGTTTCTTCGGCAAGCCCTGCGGCCTCATGGACCAGATGGCCTCCGCCTGGGGCGGAATAATTGCCATCGACTTCAAGGATCCGGCAAAGCCTGAGGTGCGTCCCGTGAACTTTGATTTTGCTTCCGCCGGGCACAGCCTGTGCATGATAGACGTGGGGGCGGACCATGCCAGTCTCACCCACGAGTATGCGGCCATCCCCGCAGAGATGAAGAAGATATCCGCCCACTTCGGCAAGGAGGTATTGCGGGATGTGGACGAGGCGGAGTTCTTTGCCGCTATCCCAGCTCTGAGAAAGGAAGCGGGAGACAGGGCGGTATTGAGAGCCATACATATCTTCCAGGAGAACCGGCGGGTAGAGGAGCTGTGCAGCGCCCTGGAAGCCGGGGATTTCGAGTCTTTCCTCCAGACGGTGCGCCGCTCCGGGCAGTCCTCCTGGATGTATCTGCAAAATGTGATAGTTACCGGCAGCGTTCAGGAGCAGTCGGCAGCTTTGGCCCTGGCTCTGTGCGACAGCATATTGGGCAAGCGGGGGGCCTTCCGGGTCCACGGCGGCGGCTTCGGCGGCACGGTCCAGGCCTTCGTGCCTGACGATATGCTGGAGGAGTTCAGGCAGAAGGTGGAGGCCGTGTTCGGCCCCGGCAGCTGCCATGTGATGAAGATAAGAAGCCAGGGCTTCATGAAAGTGGAATACTGAGAAATGTGTTTACCGATGGATGCCCGGCTGGAAAAGGACATATAGACATGAGCAAGGTATTACTGATAAACGGCAGCCCCCACGAGTTCGGCTGCACCTACACCGCATTGAAGGAAGTGGCGGACACTCTGGAGAAAAACGGCGTGGAGACAGAATTCCTGTATCTGGGCACCAAGCCCATGGCCGACTGTATTGCCTGCGGCAGCTGTGCAAATACGGGCCGCTGCGTCTTTGACGACCAGGTGAACAAGGTGCTGGACAAGCTGGAGGAATATTGCGGCATGGTTGTTGGTTCCCCGGTGTATTACGCCGGACCCTCCGGCCAGCTCTGCGCATTTTTGGACAGGCTCTTCTTCAGCGGCGGAGGCCGCATGGCGGGCAAGATAGCCGCATCGGTGGTATCCTGCCGCCGGGGCGGGGCCAGCGCCGCCTTTGACCGGCTGAACAAGTATTTCACCATCAGCAATATGCATGTGGCCGGCTCCCAGTACTGGAACCAGGTCCACGGCAGCAAGCCCGAACAGGCTCTGCAGGATCTGGAGGGCATGCAGACCATGCGCACCCTGGGCCAGAATATGGCCTGGCTCATAAAGAGCCTGGAGGCGGGAAAGGCCGCCGGCATAGCTGCGCCGGAGCTGGAAAAGTCCGTAAAGACAAACTTCGTTCGCTGAAGCCAAGCGCATAAGCAGCTCATAAGTATTCAACGGCGGCCCCGAGAGGGGCCGCCGTTTCTGCATTTCGTAAATTTTTGCTTATTGAATTTCCTTCGGGACGGAAGGCTTACAGCACCATCAGCAATGTGCCCGCCACGATGAGCAGACAGCCGAAGACGGACTTGGCGTTCACCTGTTCGTGGAGGAAGAAGTAAGCCAGGACGATGGTGAAGACGATGCTCAGCTTGTCTATGGGCACCACCTTGGAGGCCTGGCCCAGCTGCAAGGCCTTGTAATAGCAGAGCCAGGAGGCCCCGGTAGCAAGGCCGGAGAGTATCAGGAACAGCCAGCTTTTACGGCTGATGCCGGTGATGCCGCCCTGGGTGTTGGTGACAAAGACCATGAGCCAGGCCATGCCCACCACCACCATTGTTCTAACTGCCGTAGCCAGGTTGCTGTTTACTCCCTCAATGCCCACTTTGGCCAGGATGGAGGTGAGGGCGGCAAAAACTGCCGAGAGCAGGGCAAGGACAAACCACATAAGCCTATAGCCTCCTTTAAAAGAAGAGGGAATTATTTTTTCAGACTCAGCGCATATTTTGCCTTTTCGGCGACGGCCCGGGCGGTGAGGCCGAAGTACTCCAGCACGTCGGCGGCGCTGCCGCTGCGGCCGAACTCGTCATTGACGCCGTGGCGCACAACGGGCACCGGGCACTTTTCGCCCAGCAGCTCGCAGACCGCGCTGCCCAGACCGCCGATGACGGAGTGCTCTTCACTGGTGACAATGCAGCCGGTCTCTGCGGCGGCCTTCAGCACCAGCTCATCATCCAGGGGCTTGAGGGTGTGTATATTTATTACTCTGGCCTGAATACCCTCCGCCGCCAGAAGCTCTGCTGCCTGAAGGGCCTTGCTCACCATGAGCCCGGTGGCGATGATGCTGATATCCTTGCCGTCTCTCAGGGTGCAGCCCTTGCCCAGCTGGAAGCTGTAGCCCTCCAGCTCGTCGGTGAACACCTCGGTAGCCAGACGCTGGAGCCGCAGGTAGGCCGGGCCCTCGTATTCCATAAGAGCCTTCACAGCCAGACGCATTTCGTTTCCGTCGCAGGGGCTGCACACCAGCATGCCGGGGATGGCCCGCATCAGGGCAAAGTCCTCTATGCACTGGTGGGTGGCGCCGTCCTCGCCTACGGAGACGCCGCCGTGGGAGCCTACCACCTTCACGTTCAGCTGGGGATAGGCGATGGAGTTCCTTATCTGCTCGTATATGCGGCCTGTGGAGAACATGGCAAAGCTGTTGATAAAGGGCTTGAGCCCGTCGGCAGCCATACCGGCGGCAATGCCTGCCATGTCGCACTCGGCGATACCGCAGTCAAAGAAACGCTGGGGGTAGGCCGAGGCAAAGAATTTGGTCATGGTAGAGCCGGACAGGTCCGCATCCAGCACCACAAGTTCAGGGTATTTTTCCGCAAGCTCCACCAGAGCCTCGCCGTAGGCGTTGCGGGTAGCTATCTTTCCGGCCATATCAGTTTCCCTCCAATTCTTTGATAGTCTTTTCCAGCTCTGCCTTTGCCTGGGCAAACTGTTCATCGTTGGGGGCCTTGCCGTGCCAGCCCGCCTGATTTTCCATAAAGGAGACGCCCTTGCCCTTGACGGTGGAGGCCAGGATGACCGTGGGCTTGCCCCTGAAGCTGCGGGCGGAGTCCAGAGCGGAGAGTATCTGCTCAAAATCGTGGCCGTCTATTTTGATGACGTGCCAGTTAAAGGCCTCGAATTTTTTGTCCAGGGGCTGGGTGGGCATAACGTCGGCAGTGCGGCCGTCTATCTGCAGGCCGTTCACATCCACAAAGACGCAGAGATTATCCAGCTGCCATTTGGCTGCGGCCATGGCGGCCTCCCATATCTGCCCCTCGGCCAGCTCGCCGTCGCCGCAGAGGACGTAGCAGCGGTGGGCCTTGCCCTGGAGCTTTGCCGCCAGAGCCATGCCTACGGCGGCGCTGAGACCTTGGCCCAGGGAGCCGGTAGACATGTCCACCCCAGGCACATGGCGCATGTCGGGATGGCCGGACATATGGCCCTTTATGGAGCGGAAGAGCTTCAGCTGCTCAAGAGGGAAGAAGCCCCGGAGAGCCAGCAGGGAATACAGGGCCGGGGTGCAGTGGCCCTTGGAGAGAACGAAACGGTCCCTGTCCTCCCAGCGGGGCCTGGATGGGTCGATGTTGAGTTCGTTGAAATACAGGGCAGTGAGGATATCCATGGAGGAGAGGGAACCGCCGGGGTGCCCTGAGGCGGCGGTATACACTGCCTCTACAGCCAGCAGCCTGGCTTTGGCGGCCATAAGCTGCAGCTCTTTACCGTAAAGCTTTGCCATTGTGCTTTCCTTTCTTGACTTCCCCGGGCCCAATAAGCCCGGGAATGATTTTTGAACACTCCGGCAGCGAAAAATAAAACTGTTTTCCGAAGTATCCGAAGCAGTATTCTATCAGCTTGACCTGACTTTATCAATAGCGCATACGAAATTTTTTGCATTTATCTAAAGAACGGGCAGGGGAGAAGGGCGGAGCATACAAAAAAGCTGCCGCCCGGGAGGATCCGGGCGGCAGGAAAAGCCGTGTGCGTCAACGGGGGGATCAGAGCCTAAAAGCTCAATATCTGAAGCCGAAAATGTCGGGCAAGCCGGAGAAGGGCTGCTGGTATTCCTCCATGCTCTGCTCCTCAACCTGGGCCTGCTGTTCCTGATTGGCGAGAGCGGACTGGATCTGCTCTCCCACAGTGACGGTGAGCTCCAGTTCATCCCCCTGGCGGTATATGCCCAGCTTCAACTGGTCGCCCTCATTGAGGCTGGATACCAGTTCCACCAGCTGGTCGCTGGAGCTGATGGGGCTGCCGTTGGCGGAAGTGATGATGTCGTTGACCTGGATGCCGGCCTTTTCGGCGGGGCTGTCCTCGGTGACGGATTTCACGGCGGCACCGGCGGGCAGGCCCAGGCTCTGGGAATTTTCATCCACGGTGAGCACGGATACGCCGATATAGGGCTTGGCAATATATCCGTCCTCAATAATGCTGGTGACGATATTGAGGATGTTGTTTATGGGTATGGCAAAACCTATGTTGTCGATGGAGGCCTCGGAGCCGCTGCTGGAGTACTTGGCGTTGGTGATGCCGATCACTTCGCCGTAGAGATTGAAAAGGGGGCCGCCGGAGTTGCCGGAGTTGATGGCGCAGTCGGTCTGGATAAGGTCCATGGTCACGTTGCTGGAAAGGGTGACCTGTCGGTCAAGGGCGCTGACCACGCCGGAAGTGAGGGAGAAGGTCAGCTCGCCCAGGGGATTGCCTATGGCCACCACGCTGTCGCCCACATTCAGGTTGTCGGAGTCGCCCAGCACCACGGGGCTGAGACCCTCGGCCTCGATTTTGAGCACTGCTATGTCGTTGCTCTCGTCGTAGCCGATAAGCTCTGCGTCATAGCTGCCGCCGTCATAGGTGCTGACCTTGATGGAGCTGGAATCCTCAATAACGTGGTAGTTAGTGAGGATATAGCCGTCGTCGGTAAAGATGAAGCCGGAGCCGGAGGCGGCGGAAGTAGTGGTAAAGCCAAAGAAGTTAGTGGTGATGGAGGTGGTGATGCCCACGGTGGAGGCCACGTTCTGGGCATAGACCTCAGCGGGAGTCATCTCCTTGCTGGTGTCTATGGTGGCCACGTCAATGGTGGTGCTGGGCCGGACGCCTTCCAGTATCTGGGAGTGGCTCTCGCCGCCTGCGGAACCGCTGAGGGCCAGCACGCCGCCGGCGCCTGCCGCCCCTGCCAGCAGGGACACCACCAGAGCCAGGGCGATTATTTTGCCGTGGCCGTGACGGGACTTTTTGCTTTCCGCACCGTTATCTACAGGCGTATAGCCGGGAGCCCCGCTGCTGAAAACGCCGTTATTGTTTTCATAATCGAAATCGCTCATAATAGTCTCTCCTTTTCCGGCCGGGACCCCGAGGAACGAAACTCGGTTCCGACCTTCTTTTTATCTTGACTGTATTATAACCGGCAAAACTTAAAATTGCCTGAAAGATACTTGAAAAAATTATGAACATAAAAAGAACAAAAAATTTCCCGCCCGGCTTGGAAGAACCGGGCGGGAAGGGCCGCTCCCAGAGCAGGGAAGGCAAAGCCCCCTAAATTGGTCTTGGGCGCAGTCCGCCTTTTGGACTGCACCCAAGTGAATATATAGCATCCGAACTGCCGCTGCCACCGTGCAGCGCCGTCGGCTTATTCCCGGTGTGCACCGGGACATCGGCTCTGCACACGGAAGATCGGATGAGACGGCTCGTCTGGCAAACGATCTATCTGAGGGCAGGATAACACCCAAGGCTGAACTGGTTCTGAATAAGCTGTAAAAGAATTATGAACAGCGCATTTTTCAGCTTTAATTAAGGCCAGTGTACTATTATAATGTTAAACTGAAACCAGGAGATGTTGACATGAAAATACTCATAATAGAAGACGAAAAGCTGTTGGCCGACTCCATCAGGACCATGCTGCGCAGCAAGGGCTTTGAGGTAGACGTTTGCTACGACGGGGAGAGCGGGGCGGACTATGCCCAGCTGGGGGTCTACGACCTTTTGATATTGGATGTTATGATGCCTGGGATGAACGGCTATCAGGTAGCAAGGCAGGTGCGCTCTCAGCGCTGCAACACCCCCATTCTTATGCTAACCGCCCGCTCCGGCCTGGAAGACAGGATAGAGGGCCTGAACGCCGGGGCAGATTATTATCTGACCAAGCCCTTTGACATAAGGGAGCTGATGGCCTGCATCAATGCTCTGCTCCGCCGCCAGGGGGGACAGGTGGACGAGATGGTCTATGGCAATACCGCTCTGGACCTGTCCACCAGCACTCTTATATGCGGGGAAAACTCAGTACGTCTTTCCACCCGGGAGTTCGACGTGATGCGACTGCTGATGCAGACCCGGGAAAAGAATCTGTCCAAGGAGGTCATCCTGGCCAGAGTCTGGGGCTATGACTCCAATGCGGTGGAAAACCATGTGGAGGTCTACGTGGGCTTTTTGCGGAAAAAACTCCAGAGCATAGGCTCCAACCTGCGCATCGAGGCAATACGGCGGCAGGGTTATCATCTGGAGGTGGATGAGGGATGCTCAGAAAGCTGAGAATAAAGTTCATCTGCGTCAACATGCTCATAGTGGCGCTGATGCTGCTGGTGATATTCGGCCTGGTGCTTAAATTCACCCAGGTCAATCTGGAGCAGCAGAGCCTGAGCATGATGGAGCAGCTGGCGGAGGACCCCTTCCGGCTGAGTCTGCCGGGGGAGCAGCGGGAGGATATACAGCTGCCCTACTTTGTCTTGCAGCTGGGGCGCAGCGGAGACCTGATCGCAGTCAGCGGCGGATACTATGATTTGAGCGACCAGGAATTCCTGGCCAAGATAATTGAGACCGCCATATCCTCCGGCAAAAGCATAGGTATCATAGAAGAATACAACCTGCGCTACTGCCGAGTGATAAACCCCATGAACCAGCGTCTGGTGTTTGTGGACATCTCCAGCGAGCGGGCCACGCTGAAAAGCCTGATGGAGACCTGCGCTCTGCTGGGCATACTAAGCCTGGGCGTGTTTTTCGGAATAAGCCTGCTTCTGGCCCGCTGGGCGGTGAAGCCTGTGGACAAGGCCTGGCGGCAGCAAAAGCAGTTTGTGGCCGACGCCTCCCACGAACTGAAAACGCCACTGGCGGTGATAATGACCAACGCCCAGATGCTGGAGCAGCCGGACTTCCAGCCGGAACAGCGCAGCCAGTTCGTCTCCAGCATACTCACCATGAGCCGGCAGATGCGCTCTCTGGTGGAGGACATGCTGGAGCTGGCCAGGGCAGACAGCGGCCAGAGCCGGGAGAATATAGCTCAGCTGGATTTTTCCAAGCTGGTGAGCGACTGTGTGCTGCCCTTTGAGCCGGTGTATTATGAAAAGGGCCTGGCTCTGGAGAACCGGGTGGAGCCGGGCATCAGCCTGGAGGGTCGCCAGCAGCAGCTGAGGCAGCTGACGGATATATTGCTGGACAATGCGGGGAAATACTCCCTGCCGGGCGGGCCGGTGGTCCTGCGCCTTGACCGCCAGGGCAGCCGCCACTGCCTGCTCACGGTCTCAAATCCGGCTCCTGAGATGAGCCGGGAGGAATGCCGGGACATCTTCAAGCGCTTCTATCGGGCGGATAAGGCCCGCAGCAGGGACGGCAGTTATGGACTTGGCCTGTCCATTGCCGAGAGCATAGTTCAGGCCCACGGCGGAAAGATAAGCTGCGAATATGCCCAGGGGGAGATATGCTTCAGTATAGTCTTGCCCCTGAAACAGCCTGGCATGTCCGGGAAGAACTGAGGCAGCGGTTTTTTCCTGTTTTCAGGCTTAATATTTACACAGGGTTTAACAAATCGGCCCGGTGCCGGGCTATACTAAAAAGAAGAGCAGAAAAAGAAAAAGGGGAGCGGAAGATGCCGGAGTTTATAAGCTTTGAAAATGTGGAGAAGGTGTATAAGGTAGGGGAGGTGGATATCCACGCCCTGAACAGCGCCAGCTTTACCGTGAAGCAGGGAGAGATCTGCGTCATAGTGGGGGCCTCAGGAGCCGGAAAGACCACCATACTGAACATCCTGGGCGGCATGGACACCATGACCAAGGGCAAGGTATGGCTGGACGGGAAGGATATCTCCGCTTACAATGAAAAGCAGCTGGCCTCCTACCGCCGCTATGACATCGGCTTCGTCTTCCAGTTCTATAACCTTATACCGAACCTGACGGCTCTGGAGAATGTGGAGCTGGCGGTGCAGATCTGCCCGGAGCATCTGGACCCGGCCCAGGTCCTCAAGCAGGTGGGCCTGGAAGAGCGGGCGGCCAATTTCCCGGCACAGCTCTCCGGCGGCGAGCAGCAGCGGGTGGCCATAGCCCGGGCCCTGGCAAAAAAGCCCAAGCTCCTGCTGTGCGACGAGCCCACCGGCGCTCTGGACTACAATACGGGCAAGGCGATCCTGAAGCTTTTGCAGGACACCTGCCGCCAGACCAATATGACCATAGTCATCGTCACCCACAATTCCGCTCTCTGCGATATGGCCGACCGGGTCATCCGGGTGAAGAGCGGAAAAATAGAATCTGAGACCATCAACGAAAAGCCTATCCCCATAGAGCAGATAGAGTGGTGATACAGTGGACATCCTTATAACATCGACGATAAGGGAAATAAAAAACAGCCTGGGCAGGTACCTGGCTATACTCACAATAATTACTTTGGGCGTAGGTCTCTTTTCCGGGCTGCGCATCTGCCGGCCCATGCTGGTGGATTCGGCCGATGAGTATTTTACGGAGCAGAACTTCTATGACTACCGCATCGTGTCCACCATAGGCTTCTCTCAGGACAGCGTTTTCAACCTGGCGGAGCAGGAGCTGGTGAAGGTGGCGGAGGGCGGCTGCTATGAAGACGTGCTGGTAAATATCCAGGGCAACGACCTGGTGTTCCGGGCGAACTCCATCACCTCCGGCGTCAACCGGCTGAGGGTGGTCTCCGGCCGCATGCCTGAGGCCGAGGGTGAGTGCGTCCTGGATGCGGACAACTGGGGTGAGGATATGCTGGGCAGGACCATCAGCTTCTCCGACACCAATTCCCAGGAGACTCTGGACGAGTTTTCCAGGACGGAGTTTACAGTAGTTGGCCTTGTGACCAGTCCCCTTTATATCAATATGGAGCGGGGCACCAGCCCCCTGGGCAACGGCCATATCTCCTCCTGCATGTATATAGACCGCAGCTGCTTTACCGCAGACTATTATGAGGAGGTCTTTATCACCATTGACGACAGGGCCAGCTCCTACAGCGATGAGTATGACGACAGGATAGAGGAGACGGAGGACGCCGTCACCGCTATGGCCGAGGAGCAGGCCCAGCTGAGATATAAGGAGCTGGTCCTGGACAACCGCCAGGAGATAGCCGACGGCCGCAAGACCCTGGACGAGGCAGCTCAGGAGATAGAGGAGCAGAAGGCCGACGCTGCCGCCCAGGTGGATGAGTTCATGAGCTCCATGGGCTTTTCCCCGGCGGAAAACCCCGGCTATTACAACAGAATGATGGCGGAGATAGAGGAGTCCTTTGCCGACGCCGAGGCCGAGCTGGCAGACTACTACGCCGATCTGGACGAGGCGGAGGAGGAACTGGAGGACATCGACGAGCCCACGGTCTATGTGCTCACCCGCAGCGAGAATGCGGGCTATGCGGCCTTTGAACACGACTCGGCCATAATAGAGAACATCTCCGTGGTGTTCCCGGTATTCTTCTTCCTGGTGGCCGCCCTGGTCTGCGTCACCACTATGACCAGAATGGTGGATGAGCAGCGTACGCAGATAGGTGTATGGAAGGCCATGGGTTATGAAAAGAGCTTGGTGAGCCTTAAATATATCATCTATGCCGGTTCCTCCGGCTTTATCGGCAGCGTGCTGGGTTTCTTTGTAGGCACCTATTTCATACCCAAAGCCTTCTGGAACGCCTACAGCAGCATGTATAATTTTACCGAGGCGCTGATATACAGCTTCGACCCGCTGATGTTTGCCGCCTCTCTGGCGGTGGCCCTGCTGTGTACCGCCGGCGTGGGGCTCTACAGCTGCCGCAGGGAACTGAGGGAGGTCCCGGCCTCCATACTGAGACCGAAAGCTCCCAAAAACGGCAAGCGTATCTTCCTGGAGCGCATAGGCTGGCTGTGGAGGAGGATAAGCTTTCTCCACAAGGTGTCCCTGCGAAACGTGATGCGCTACAAGCAGCGCTTCTTCCTGATGATACTGGGCGTCAGCGGCTGCACGGCGCTGCTGCTCACCGGCTTCGGTGTGAGAGACTCCATACAGAACGTCACCGACTACCAGTACGGGGAGATAAGCGTATACGATGCGGAGCTGAACTTCACCGACCCCATCAGCCAGGAGCAGCAGGAGAACTTCCAGGCCGAACACCAGGGCCTGGAGGAGATACTGTATCTGTCCTCCACCAGCGTGGATATAGGCTCCGAAGACAATCTGAAGAGCTCCACCCTCAGCGCAGTTACAAGCGGGGAGCTGGAGAACTTCATCAAACTGCGCAGCGAGGAGGGAGAGCTGTCTTTGCCCGAAGAGGGCGAGATACTGCTGTCCAAGGGCATGGCCTCCATGCTGAACGTGGAACCTGGGGACGGCGTCACCGTCACCGGCGATGACTTCAAGAGCCTGGAGCTCACGGTCTGCGGCGTGTTTGACAACTATATCTCCGACTATATGTTCGTCACTCCCCAGACCCTCATGGAACTGGAAGGCGAGACCCCGGTGAACACCGCCTATGTCATATTCCAGAAGGACGTGGACCAGAACACCGCCTCCGCCCGGCTGCTGGACGACGAGCTGGTGAGCAGGGTGGCCCTGAACCAGGACACCAAAAACTCTGTGGACAGTTCCTTCTCCAGCCTGAATATCATAGTTGTGCTTATAATACTCTGCGCCGGGGCCCTGGCCTTCATCGTGCTCTTCAACCTTATTAACATCAACATAGGGGAGAGGATAAGGGAGATAGCCACCATAAAGGTGCTGGGCTTTTATAACGGGGAGTCCTCCGCCTATGTGTTCAGGGAAGTGAATATGCTCACGACACTGGGGGCCCTGCTGGGCCTGGGCCTGGGCAAGCTGCTCCATGCCTTCGTCATGACCCAAATACGTACCGACGGCATTTGCTTCGACGTGCGCATAGCCTGGCAGAGCTATGTGTTTAGCCTGCTGCTCACCTTCGCCTTTGCGGTGCTGGTGAGGATAGCCATGAGCTACAAGCTCAGCAGGATAAGCATGTCCGAGTCCCTGAAGGCAGTGGAGTGAACCGGGGCTCCAAAATAAAAAACGGCTTTATGCTTCTCAGGGCGCCGGAAATCCCGGCGCCCTGAGACTGGCTAAAAAGCCTCGCAGAGTTTTTTTGCCTCGGCGAAAAAATAATTTTAATCGTTTTCTGCGGCGACATGTGCGTCGCAGAAAACACTTCTCACGGAGCGAAGTGTCGAATTGTACGCCTTTGGCGTACAACCGAGGCATGGAGCGAAGTGCAATCTTTTTTTGTCGAAGAAGGCTATGTCTTCTTCGACAAGCTGAGGGCGCCGGGCTTTCCGGCGCCCTTTGCCGTTGACAAGGCGGCCCGGCGGGCATATAATGTCCAGCAAGACAGAAAGGGCAGAAAAGCCCGGTGTTAGGAGAAAGACCCTATGAACATGGAATTTGTACGCAAGCTCACCATCCCCGCCGAGGTCAAGGAGATGTACCCCCTCACCGGGGAAATGGCCAGGTGCTTTGAAGAGAGAGACATACAGCTCAAGAAAATACTTTCCGGCAGGGATGACAGGCTGCTGCTCATCATCGGCCCCTGCTCCGCCGACAACCCGGACAGTGTTCTGGACTATATGGACAGGCTGCGCAGTGTGCAGGAGGAAGTGAAGGATAAAATTTTTATCGTGCCCCGCTGCTATACCAATAAGCCCCGTACCACCGGCAAGGGCTACAAGGGCATGCTGCACCAGCCGGACCCGGGCCACAAGCCGGACATGTTCAAGGGCCTCATAGCTATACGCAGCCTGCACATGCGGGTGGTCCGGGAGACCGGCTTCACCTGCGCCGACGAGATGCTGTACACCGAGAACTATAAATACCTGGACGACATCCTGGGCTATGTAGCCGTAGGCGCCCGCTCCGTGGAGAACCAGCAGCACCGCCTTACCTCCAGCGGCATAGAGGTGCCCGTGGGCATGAAGAACCCCACCTCAGGGGACTTTACCGTGATGATGAACGCCATTACCGCCGCCCAGGATAAGCACACCTTCATATACCGGGGCTGGGAGGTACACTCCCAGGGCAATCCCTATGCCCATGCCATCCTGAGAGGCTATGTGAACAAGCAGGGCCACAGCCACCCCAATTACCACTATGAGGATATCCTCCTGGTGAGCCAATTCTACGAGGAGAACCCGGGGCTCACCAACCCCGCCGTCATCATCGACTGCAACCACTCCAACTCCGGCAAGCAGCCTCTGGAACAGATACGCATTGCCAAGGAGATCCTGCTCAACCGCCGGCTCAACGCCCAGGTGGGCAAGCTGGTAAAGGGCCTGATGATAGAGAGCTACATCGAGGATGGGGCCCAGAGCGTGGGCGGGGGCTGCTACGGCAAGTCCATCACCGACGCCTGCCTGGGCTGGGACAAGAGCCGCAGCCTCATCTGCGACTTGGCGGAGATGCTGTAAAAACTGAACAAACAGCGCCGGCCACAGGATTATGCAAATCCTGTGGCCGGCGTTTTGCCATGGAAAGCCGTGAGGGTAAAATACCGCAAAAACAATTTGAAAACTCCAGGGACTATGGTAAAATAAAAACAGAATGAAAGCTCAGGACCTGAGAGGAGGAAAAAGCCATGAAGCGGATATTGCTGCTGCTGAGCCTTGCGCTGCTCCTGTGCGGCTGTTCCCGGGAAGAGACACAATCCGGCATACCCAAAGATGAGGGCGTTGCGCCCTATGAGCTTTCCCAGGACCAGCAGGAGCTGCTGGGGGCCTTCGGCATGGAGGACAGCGCAAGACTTTTTGCCTTCCTTGCCCCGGAGGAAGCCATCACCATAGAGGTAACTGCCTGCCGTCTCACGGATGCAGGCGCCTGGGAAGTCACGGGAAGCGGAGCCATGTCCATTGGAACGGAACGTCAGCCGGTATCCGAACTATCCGGGACCATAGCTATGGAGCTGAGGGACAATTACAGCATTGACTTCAATATAAACTGTGCCGGGCGGGGCTCGTTCAGCTCGGAGAAGATAGAGTTGGAGCAGGAGCCCTTAGGCAGCACCAAGGCCTATCTGACGGAATTTCAAGCCATTGAGTTGAATGAGGAGATCCCCCTGGCCCTTATGGTCTACGACAGCGGGACAAGTATGCGCAGCTATACGGCCGGGGATTATTTCGATGTGTCCCTTTTTGAGGGTATGGATCTGGTGCAGGCCGTGACGGTGAGGTTTACGGACAGAGAGATCGGCGAATGACTTTATAAACTTTGAAAAAAGGGTATCGCAGATGATGCGATACCCTTTTGCTGTGGTGCAGACTCAGTCCTCCGTGCACACTCAGTCCTCGGCGGCTTCCGGCTCCGTGGGGACGGCAATGGTGGCCAGGTCCACCTGGTGGTCCAGGATGCGGCTTATATGTATCCTCATGCCCTTCAGCTCCAGCTGGATGTCCTGCTCCCCGTTGTCGGGGATGGTGCCCAGGGCGTCAAAGACAAAGCCGGTAAAGGTGTCATAGTCCTCGGAACAGAGCTCCAGGCCTGTGGCCTCGTGGATGTCCTTCAGCGGCACATTTCCCACCAGTCTCCACAGTCCGCCATCCAGCTTCTCGATATAGGGCTCCGGGTCGCCGGGGTCGTCGGGCTCATCTCCCAGGTCCCCCACCAGTTCCTCAATAAGGTCGTAGAGGGTTATTATGCCCACCATGCCGCCGTATTCGTCCATGACCACCGCCATGGTGTTCCGGGTCTTTTTCATATTGCGAAACAGCAGGTCAGCCTTTATTGTCTCGGGCACGAAATAGGCGGGATGGACTGCCTGGGACATTACGCTTTGCCGGGACTTGTCGTTCAGGCGGAAATAGTCCTTGGCGTTGAGTATGCCCACGATTTTATCCGGGGAGCCGTCGCAGACGGGGTAGAGGGTGTGGCGGCTCTCATGTATGGTCTTTTCCCAGACCTGGTCGCTGTCTTCCAGCCAGAGAACGATCACATCGGTGCGGTGGGTGGAGATATTGCCTACCATGATGTCGTTGAATTCAAAGACATTCTGGATGAATTCCTTTTCCTGATGGTCGATGGTGCCCTTCTCGCTGCCGGCGTCCACCATCATGCGTATCTCTTCCTCGCTGACCTGGTCCTCCGCCTCGTTGGGGTCGATGCCGCACAGGCGCAGAACCAGGTTGGTGGATACGCTGAGCAGCCACACCAGGGGCTTGAAGGCCACGGAGATACCGCTGACCAGGCCGGAGATGCCCATGGCTATCTGCTCGCTGCGCTTCATGGCAATGCGCTTGGGCACCAGCTCGCCGAAGATAAGGGTGATATAGGAGAGGATAAGGGTGATGAGCACCACTGCGATAACATCCAGAGAAGCTCTGGGGATGTTTACTCCCAGACCCAGGATAAGGTCCACCAGGGGGTCGGAGAAATTGTCGGCGGCGAAGGCGCTGCCCAGAAAGCCGGAGAGGGTAATTGCCACCTGGATGGTGGCCAGGAATTTGGCCGGCTCCCGGGTCAGGCGGAAGAGCCGCCCTGCCCGCTTGTTGCCCTGCTGGGCCATACGCTCCAGCTTGGCCTCGCTCACCGTCAGCACGGCTATCTCGGCGCTGGCAAAGACGGCGTTGAGAGCAATAAGAACTATCTGAATAAAAAACAGGAATACCAGGGATGAGCCCATATTTTACTGAACCTCTTTCAAAAACTGTTTTACTCCTTGGATGGCCAAGGGCCTAAGATATAAAAAAACACAGACCATAGCCCGTGACACATCAAAAGATGCCACGAGTGCCAGCCTGCCTATTCCAAAAGGTATATGATTATGGCCTTGGGCTTACTGCCGGGGTCACTGTCGCCGCTGTCCATTATATGAGACCGACCTCCTTTTTTAAATGTAGCGATAAAAAGTATAGCTTAAACAAAGCTTCTTGTCAACAGCCCGGGAGGGGGCTAAGGGACTGCAGGCGTTAAGATACAGTTAAAAACCTTGACTTTTCCCCTCCTTGTGGTAAAATATTCATGTACCGAGGGTACTTCGTTTGATACATTATCGCCAACAAGTGTATGCTTGTTGGCTGAGACTGTCGAAAAAGCCTCGCAGAGTTTTTTCGCCGCAGCGAAAAAATAATTTAAATCGTTTTCTGCGGCGGCGTGTACGTCGCAGAAAACACTTCTCACGGAGCGAAGTGTCGAATTGTACGCCTCTGGCGTACAACTGAGGCATGGAGCGAAGTGCAAGCCCTTTTGTCGAAGAAGGCTTGGCCTTCTTCGACAAGCTGCGCCAACAAGTGTATGCTTGTTGGCTTTTTCTATTTTGCTGCATAGCAGTGAGTAAAATTTGGAGGATGACTATGAACGGGGACCATACGCAGCAGGAAAATAACGCTTTTCTCACCGGGCCGATACTGAGGCCCCTTGTGCTCTTTGCCCTGCCGCTGATGCTTTCCCTGCTGCTCCAGGCTCTCTACGGCGGGGTGGACCTGGCGGTGGTTGGCCACTATTCCCCCACGGCCAGCGTCTCCGCCGTGGCCACCGGCAGCCAGGCCATGCAGGTGCTCACCGGGCTTATAAGCGGCCTGACCATGGGGGTGACGGTGCTGGTGGGCAAGGCCATAGGCGCCGGAGACAGGAAGACGGCGGGGGAGGTGGTGGCCGGCCAGATACGGCTCTTTGCCCTGAGCGCCATAGTTCTCACCGGGCTGATGCTGGCCTTTGCCCCCCAGGTGGCGGAGCTGCTGAACGTGCCGGAGGAAGCGGTGCCGGAGACGATACGGTATATCCGCATCTGCTCCGGGGGCATAGTTTTCATCACCGCCTACAACGGCATCAGCGGCATCTTCCGGGGCATAGGCAATTCCCGCTCCCCCTTCATCTTCGTGTCCATAGCCTGCCTGGTGAACGTGGTGCTGGATATCCTCTTTGTGGGGGGCTTCAATATGGCCGCCTCGGGAGCCGCGCTGGCCACGGTGTTGGCTCAGGCCGTGAGCGTGTTCTTCTCCCTGAACTATATGCGCCGCCATCCCCTGCCTTTTTCCGTGAGGGAGCATTTGCGCCGGGGCGGCGGCAGCGTGCCCGGCATACTCCGGGTCGGGGCCCCCATCGCCCTTCAGGACTTCCTGACCAGCCTGTCCTTCCTGATAATTACGGGTATCGTGAACACCCTGGGCCTTATAGCCTCTGCGGGAGTGGGTATAGCGGAAAAGCTCTTCGCTTTCCTGTCCATAGTGCCCATGGCCTTCATGTCTGCCCTGTCCGGCTTCGTGGCCCAGAATATGGGGGCGGGGAACCGGCAGCGGGCGGACCGGGCCCTGTATCTGGCCTCTCTCATCTCCCTGCTTTTTGGCACGGCCATGTTCCTGCTCACCTTTTTCGGGGGCAGCCTGCTGGCCTCCATCTTTGAAAACGACCCCCAGGTCATTGCAGCCACTGCGGATTACCTCCGGGGCAGCGGCATAGAATATGTGATATGCTCCGTGGTGTTCTGCTTCCTGGGCTACTTTAACGGCCGGGAGCACACCGCCTTTGTCATGGCCCAGGGCCTGGCCTCAGCCTTCCTGGTGCGCATACCTCTGTCCTACTACCTCAGCCGCCTGCCGGACACGGGAATGTTCCTCATAAGCCTGGCGGTGCCTGTCTCGGCTCTGGTGAATTTCCTCCTGTGCCTGGGCTACCTGCTGATCCTCAAAAGACGGGAGCGAGCCCGGCTTTTGGACATGTAAAAAAATTTACATTTGAAAAGGCGTTCCCGGACTTTCCGTGCTTCCATTTTAAGGTGAGATATAATATAATCACAATGTGTCAAAGAAAAAACGAGACTGGAAAGGAAAGGTGATTTCCATGGCTGCTTTACACTATGACGCCGTCGTCATCGGCGCCGGAAACGGCGGACTTGCGGCGGCGCTGTCTCTGGCAAACGCCGGGAAAAAGGTGCTGCTGGCAGAGAGGCACAATCTCCCCGGCGGCTTTGCCACCAGCTTTATCCGGGGGCGCTTCGAGTTTGAGGCCTCCCTCCACGAGCTGTGCGACTTCGGGACCCCCGGCAACAGCGGGAACCTGTATGCTCTGTTTGAAGAACTGGGCGTGCTGGACAAGCTGGAGTTCGTCACCGTGCCGGAGGCCTTCCGCACCATCACTCTCAGCACCGGGGAAGACTATACCATGCCCTTCGGCGTAAAGGAGTTTACCGACAAGATGGAGAGCTATGTCCCCGGCAGCCGTCAGTCGGTGGAGACCTTCTTCGCCCTGGCCGACGAGTCCCGCCGGGCCATGGCCTATCTCACCAAGATGCGGGGCAACCCGGATACGGCGGTGCTTAAAAGCGAGTACCCCAACTTTATGCGCACTGCGGCCTACCCCGTGGAGACGGTGCTCAAAGCCATAAAGATGCCCAGAAAGGCCCAGGATATCCTGAATGTCTACTGGTCCTACCTGGGCGCCCCGGAAGACCAGCTCAGCTTCCTCCACTATGCCCTGATGGTGAACCTGTACATTACATTGGGCGCCCAGATACCCAAGACCCGCTCCCACGGCATCAGCTGCGCCCTGGCGGATACCATCCTGGAAAAGGGCGGCGAGATCTGGTATAACAGCGAGGCCGAGCACATCATCACCAAAGACGGCAAGGTGGCCGGAGTCCGCTTTGCCGACGGCAAGGAGGTGGAGACCTCCCATGTCATCAGCAACGCCTCCCCCCACAAGGTCTACGGCCATATGGTGGATAAGGATTGCATACCTCCTGAGGAGCTGAAGCTTGCCAATGCCCGCAGCCTGGCAGGCAGGGGAGTATCCATGTTCCTGGGCCTGAACAAATCCCCCCAGGAGCTGGGTCTCACGGACTACAGCTATTTTATCTACAACAGTCTGGACACCAAGGCAGAGTTTGAAGCCATGAAGACTCTGGACAATCCCGCCCAGGTCACGGTCTGTCTGAATAACGGGCTGCCCGGCTGCTCCCCGGAGGGCACCAGCATACTCTATTTCACCTCTCTGTATTTCTCCGACTGCTTCTGTGAGGCGGCCACTGAGGAGAATTACTTCGATCTGAAGGAGAAGGTGGCAAATCAGATGATAGACGCTTTTGAGAAAGCCACCGGTGCAAAGATAAGAGATGCCATAGAGGAGATAGAGATAGGTACTCCCGTCACTTACGCCCACTATACCGGCTCGCCCCAGGGCACCATCTACGGCTACCTGCTCACGGGGCTGGACAACATGATGCCCCGCATCATGAGCATGTACAATGAGAAACACCTGCCCGGCCTGCACTTCTGCGGCGGCCACGCCATGCGTGGCTCCGGCTACAACTCATCCTATCAGTCGGGGGACCTGGCGGCCAAGTTCACCCTTATGGACATGAAAAAGGAGGCAGAGTGAGATGAATGTGAAGGTAAGTCTTATCGGCGTCTTTGACATGCTTAAGTTCAGGGACCTGAAGAAAAACCGGGCGGAGATGATAGCCTCCGCCGCAGCAGAGCCTCTGCCTCCCACCGACAGGGCCAATGTGCTGGCCCGGCGGCTGCACCCCAAGGTGCAGTACCTGAAGATCGCCGAGATAGTCCAGGAGAGCCACGACGCAAAGAGCTTCATCCTGGCGCCGGATATCGACAAGGGCACCAATGAGCTGGCCCCCTTCAAGGCCGGCAGCTATATAAACATCAGAACGGAGCTGGCCGGCTCCGTGGCCCGCCGCACCTACTCCCTGTCCTCCAGCCCTAAGGAGGCCCTGGAGGGGAAGTACCGGGTCACCGTGAAGCTGAAGGAGGGGGGCTTCATGTCCGCCTGGCTCCACAACGAGGCCAAGGTTGGGGACAGTATCCTGGCCACCGAGCCCGGCGGCTTCATCACCCACTCCTCCATAAGGGACTGCCGCCGCATTGTGGGCCTTGCGGGAGGCAGCGGCATCACCCCCTTCATGTCCATGGCCAAGGCCATACAGGAGGGCAGCGAGGACTTTGAGCTGACCCTGCTCTACGGCGCAAGGACGGAAGCGGATCTGGTGTTCAAAGCGGACTTTGACGCCATAGCCGCCGGCTGCGACAAGGTGAAGGTGGTCTATGTCCTCAGCGATGAGGCGAAGCCCGGCTTTGAGCAGGGCTTCCTGTCTGCGGAGCTGATAAAGAAATACGCCGGGGAAGAGCCCTTCTCCGTGTATGTGGTGGGCCCCGGCGCCATGTGCGACTACTTGGACAAGGAGCTGCCCAAGCTGGAGCTGGAGAGAAAGTTCATCCGCATGGAGCGCACCGAGGACGTGTACGACGCCGGCGAGCCGGTGGAGTATACCCTCACCGTCCGCTACCGGGACGAGGTATTCACCATTCCCGCCCGCAGCGACGAGACGGTGCTCACCGCCTTCGAGAGAGGCGGCCTGGCGGTGAACAACAAGTGCCGGGTGGGCTATTGCGGCTTCTGCCGCAGCCGCCTCATCAAGGGCGAGTACCATGCCAACCGCTATGAGAAGCTGCGCCTGGGCGACCGGCAGTTCCACTACTTCCACCCCTGCTGCTCCTACCCCATGTCCGACATGGAGATAGAAGTCTACAGCAAATGAGCCGCTCCGCCGGGGCGGGCTTGAAGCATTTACATCAACAGGCACGAGGCCGGAGCCCCCAGGAGGGGCGTCCGGCCTCGATCTTATCTCGGCCCCGGGGGAGAAGCTCTCCCCCGGGGCCTTTTTACGCCTTCCCGCAGCGGTAAAAGAGCGGGATATCAGGGGTGATTCAGTTTTCTTAACGGATAAAAAAATTTTTTACAGTATATTAATGCCCTTTTATCGGAACAAAAGTCCCGCACTACATGGGGGAGGCAACAGGCAATAAGTGAAAAAACAGAACTTTTTCTGTGTAATTATCTGGTAATTATAAATTAATTCCATAAAATACGCCAATAAAGGAGTATTGTGCTGAAGCCTGGGATATAGTATAATGAATATAAAAATATGGCGCTGATATCGGCGGACAGGAAAGGCGGAATGTCATTGATAGAATTTGTCAAAGTCTCCAAGTATTACAAGCAGGATATGGTCATCCAGGAAATGGACTTGACCATAAACAAGGGGGAGCTGGTAGTGCTGATAGGGCCGTCGGGCTGCGGCAAGACCACCACCCTGAAAATGATCAACAGGCTCATCCAGCCCAGCTCTGGGAAGATCCTCATAGACGGGGTGAATATCATGGAGCAGGATGTGATAAGCCTGAGGCGGAACATCGGCTACGTCATACAGCAGACGGGGCTTTTCCCCCACATGACCGTAGAGGAAAACATACAGGTAGTGCCCAAGCTGAAAAAGATGCCGCCGGAGGAAATAAAGCGCAGGACTCTGGCCATGATGGAGATGGTGGGCATGGACCCGGAGGAGTTTCTCCACCGCTATCCCATACAGCTCTCCGGCGGCCAGCAGCAGCGGATAGGCGTCGCCCGGGCCTTTGCCACCGACCCGGACATCATACTCATGGACGAGCCCTTCTCCGCCCTGGACCCCATCACCCGTTCCCAGCTCCAGGATGAGCTGGTGGAGCTGCAGGGGCAGCTGCACAAGACCATAGTCTTTGTCACCCACGATATGGACGAGGCGATAAAAATTGCCGACAGGATATGCATACTCAACGGCGGGAAGATACTCCAGTACGGCACTCCCGAGGAGATACTCAAAAATCCGGCCCACGGCTTTGTCAGCGAATTTGTGGGCCGCAACCGGATATGGAACAGCCCGGAGCTGATAAAGGCCGGGGACATAATGATATCCGATCCGGTGACCACCAGAGGGGAGCATACCCTGCTCCAGGCCATAGAGGTCATGCGCCAGAGCAAGGTGGACAGCCTCATGGTGGTCAATTCCAGGCACCAGCTCAAAGGCATAATAAGCGCCCGCATGATACGTCAGGCCCAGGACAAGAACGCCCTGGTGAGAGACTGCATGGACACCCAGTGCATAAGCATCTCCAGGGACGACTCCATAGTGAATCTGCTGCGCACCCTCAAGGACAATCAGATATCCGCCATCCCGGTACTGGGACAGGACAGGGAGCTGGCGGGAGTGATAACCACCAGCAGCCTTGTGACCACGCTGGGGGCCAGATTTATCGACGCATAAGGAGGGCGGCAGCATGAATTTCTTTGAATATGTGGTATACCGCCAGGACCAGATAATCCAGGCTCTGGTGGAGCATGTGGAGCTGACGCTGCTGGCTGTGGCCTGCGCCGTGGCGATAGGCGTGCCTCTGGGGCTGCTGATAGCCAGCGTCAAGCATCTGAACAAGCCGGTGATAGGGGTGGCCAATGTGGTGCAGGCGGTGCCCAGCCTGGCCTTCTTCGGCTTCCTCATACCCCTGCTGGGCATAGGCAGTCTGCCCACCATCTTTATTGTGGTGCTCTATGCGCTGCTGCCCATACTGAAAAATACATATACCGGCCTCAAAGGCATCAGCGCCGATGTGCTGGAGGCGGCCAAGGGCATGGGCATGACAAAGCTCCAGGTGCTGTGGCAGGTGCGCTTCCCCCTGGCGCTGCCGGTGATAATGGCGGGCATACGCATTGCCTCGGTCAATGCGGTGGGCCTGGTGACCATTGCGGCCTTTGTGGGGGCCGGGGGCCTGGGCTACCTGATATATTCCGGCATCCAGACCCTGAACAACAACCTTATCCTGGCCGGGGCCATACCCTCCTGCCTGCTGGCCCTGCTGATGGATTTCCTGGTGGGCCGGGTGGAGAAACTGGTCACCCCGGTGAGCTTCCGCCTGGGCAGCGTAAAGCTGGACAAGAACACCAATATGCGCCTGCGCCGCAGCCGCCGCATAGCCTTTGCCGCCGTGGCATTGGTGCTGGTGGTGTCTCTGGGCGCCATGGCCGTCAACGCCTTTGGCAGGGAGGAGAAGGTCATCAGCGTGGGTTCCAAAAACTACACCGAGCAGCAGGTGCTGGGATATATGGTCTCCGACCTGATAGAGGGCAACACCGACATCAAGGTGGACAGGCGCATCAACCTTGGCGGCACTCAGATCTGCTTTGAGGCGATCAAGAGCGGGGATATCGACCTGTACATAGATTACACCGGCACCGCCTTTGTGAGCATGCTGAACAACGAGGCCGTGTCCGACCGGGAATATGTGTATCAGACGGTGCGGGAACAGATGGCCGAGCAGTTTGACATTGCGGTGCTCCAGGAGCTGAATTTCAACAACACCTATGTGCTGGCCATGATGCCAGAGGTCATGGAGGAATACGGCATAGAGTGCATTAGCGATTTGAAGGGCTTGGGGGACGAGCTGATGTTCTCCCCGACGCCGGAGTTCTCCAACAGGGAGGACGGCTGGCTGGGCCTGGAAAAAGCCTATGACCTGAGCTTTTCGGACATAAGGGTGCTGGACGGCGGCATGCGCTACTCCGCCGTGACGAATTACGAGACGGATATCATCACCGCCTTCTCCACCGATGGGCTTTTGAAAACCTATGAGCTGGGCACCCTGGTGGACGACAAGAGCTTTTTCGTGCCCTACTATGCCGTGCCTCTGGTGCGCCAGGAGACTCTGGACAAATACCCGGAACTGCAGCCGGTGCTGGAGATGCTGTGCAGTGTACTGTCCGACGAGGTGATGCGGGAGCTGAACTATGAGGTGGACAGCCTGGGCCGGAACCCGGCTGAGGTGGCCCATGAGTTCCTGGTGGAACAGGGCCTGATAGAGAGCTGAAGCCCCGGCGTAAAAAACAGAATACCTTTCCCCGGGACCGTGATACAATGGCCCCGGGGATTTTTTTCAGTCCCTGTAATCCGAAAGGCCAAAACCGCAACTATACAGATGAGAGCGCTCACAGGAGGTTGAAATGGAAGACAGCAAGATAATAGATCTGTACTGGCTGCGGGACCAGGAGGCCATATCTCAGACGGACCTGAAGTACGGCAGGCTGTGCCGGAGCATAAGCCTGAACATAGTTTCCGACTCCAGAGACAGCGAGACTGGATTTTAAGGGACGACGGTAAGAATTTACTAGGGGCGAAATTAAATATAAAAAAAGCTTGACATAATAACGATATTGCGTTATTATTGGATTGCGATATGGGAGAGAGCTCATATCGGAATAATTAACCTGTCGGTGCTATGGTGCCGGGTAGGACAGCCGATCCAAAATTTTTTTAAGGAGGACTAAAAAATGTCACTAAGAAAAACAATGTACGTAAAAGAGAATTCATTTCGAAAGCTTGATGATCCGTTCAATGACTCTACGAAGAAATATATCTTTTATGTAAAAGTGTGTGATGTCCCAGAGGGCATCCCTATGTCGACTAATCCACGGGATCAAAAACTAACGTCTGGTGTAGCACAGGCAATTAAAGAATCATTAGAGAGCAATGATGGCTTTTTCCATTTAAAAAATAGAGGAATTGTTCTTTCTGCGAAGAGCTGCACATATAATAATAAAACCAAAGAAGTAACAATACTCTTTGAAGATGATATGCTGCATGGAAATATTGATGGCGGCCATACATATAAAATTGTTTGTGAGCATAGAAATGCGGGTCTCGACCAGTATGTTCAGTTTGAGGTCATGACGGGTGTGGAAGATATTATAGAGAAGCTAGCAGAAGCACGGAACACTTCTGTTCAGGTAGATGAGAAATCTATGGCGGAGCTTCAGCAAAAATTTGACCCAATTAAAGAAGGGCTTGAGGGAATGCCGTTCTTTAATAGAATTGCGTTTAAACAGAATCAGCAGGCATTTGACGACGAGACTAACAAAAAACTGAAAATGATTGACGCACGTGAAATTGTTTCAATCATTAATATGTTTAATATCGATAAGTTTAGTGCTACTACTCACCCCATAAATGCTTACTCGTCCAAGGCGAAGATGCTGGAGCTTTATCTGGAAAATCCGGATTATTACAGGAAATATGTCAATATCATGCCGGATATTTTTGACCTCTATGACACAATTGAAACTGAATTTGCTATTGCATTCAACGAATCGGGCGGTGGATATGGACGTAAAAAATACTCAGGCTACAAAGATGGAAAGGTAATAGGCGTATCAAAGTTTGGGCTTCAGGATCTTTGCTATAAGATTCCAGATGGATTAATATATCCAACCGTTGCAGCATTTAGATCTATGGTGGCATTTAATCCAGCGACAAACAAGTATGAATGGAAAAATGGAGTAGATCCGATTTCAATATGGGACAAATGTAAAAATAATTTAACAAATCAAATTATGAACTTTGCTTCAGCAATAGGTGATAACCCCAATGCAGTAGGCAAAGACTCAAATATTTGGAATCTAGCTTATATGACGGTTTTGCTTCAACAAGGGATGAGTTAATTATGAAAAAAAATTATGTCGTTAAACTGAAAGTTAAAGAAGCTTTAGAAGATAGGGGTTACAATCAAAAGAAGCTAGCAGAGCTTTCCGGGATAAGGGAGTCAACAATTAGTGATATTGTCCGTGGAAGTAGGACGGTTATAAATTTTGAACATCTATCAAAGATTGCCAAAGCGCTTGAAGTGACCGACATAAGAGAGTTAATTGATTTTGAGGAATAAGTGAATCCTATATATAAAAAATCCCCGGACGCTTGGCGTCCGGGGACAAACATTTGTTTAGCTTTCAGTTAAGCTGCCGGGACAATCATTCCTTCTTGCCCAGATCCAGCTTAATGGTCTCAAACTCCTGGTTCAGCAAATCGAAGTAGTAGAGGGTGCCGGTCTCCACCGGGCGGCCGATGAGCATTTTCACAGCCAGAGCGGCCTGCACGGAAGCGCAGAGGGAGGGGGCAAAGCTCAAAACGCTCCTGTCCCTGAAGCTGACGCCCTCGGGGTACAGCACGTCTATCAGCCCGTCGCCGGGCATGGATATGCCCACCTGGGCCACCCAGCCGGAGATGGCGCCGTGGATATAGGGGACGCCCACCTCGGCGCAGGCGGCGGCCAGGATGCGCCGGGCACGTATATTGTCCAGCCCGTCCAGCACCAGGTCACAGCCGGAGACTATCTCTTTGGCATTGTTGCTGTCCAGATAGGCGGCCACAGGCTCTACCTCTATCCTGGGGTTGATGCGCTGGACCCTGGCCTCGGCTGCTTTGGCCTTTGGACGGCCCATGAGGGGCTGCTCGCTGAGAAGCTGGCGGTTAAAGTTGCTCTCCTCAAAGACGTCTCCGTCCACGGCGCGGATATAGCCCACGCCGATGCGGGCCAGAAGCTCAATGAGATATCCTCCGATACCGCCACAGCCTATGACGGCGACTCTCTTGCTGCGCAGCAGGCGGCATTCCTGGTCGGAGAGGGCGGGAATATTTCTCTCATAGCGTCTTTCCATATCAGCCACCTCCTACCGGGGGGAAGAGGGCAACTACATCGCCATCCTCCAGCTGGGCTTCCAGACCTTTGTGAAAACCGTTGACCAGAAGGATGGACACCTCTCCCGGAATGATATCCAGGTGATCGAGTATGTCCCGGGCAGTGGGAAAGTCCTTGCTGTCCAGCATGATGGATTTCTCCCGCCCTTGACGCAGAGTGGCAAACAGACGAACTTCTATCATGACTTCTCTCCTTTCATGCATATTGCGCTCCGATTGGGGAATGAATTTGCAGACAGATATTCCGTAAAGGCCGTTGGCCTCAGGTAATACAGGAAAGAGGTACTAAGGGCAGACGAACTGCCCAAGCCCTGAGAGAAGGGCGCATATAAAAGGCCGGGATAAGGGGGAAACCCCATCCCTTTACATTATACTTATTCAACCGGGCCCTCGTCAAGCCCCAGCTTTTTCAAAGTTTTTGCCTGTAGTGGCATATGGACATTATAGTCTTGTGCAAAGCCGACTGAAGGGAGTATAATACAAAGTAATTTGACAGGATGGGAAGGGCTCCAAGGGGCCAAGGCCTCAGATACCTTGCATCCAGGAAAGATAGTGGACAGTTCTGCAAGAATAATCAGAGGTTTGAAATGCTGAATGTGAAAACGCCGGAGGAGGTTCTGGCAATAATCGAAAGGGAATTTTGCCCCCTGCCCGGCAGGACCGAGCTGACGGCTCTGGATGAGGCCCTGGGCCGGGTGCTGGCAGAGGATATAATCGGAGAGGAATATGTGCCGGACTTTCACCGTTCTACCGTGGACGGCTATGCACTGAGAGCGGAGGACAGCTTCGGCTGCTCCGAATCCGTCCCCGCCATATTGCCCTGCACCGGGGAGGTCCTTATGGGTGAGGCTGCGGACTTCACTTTGGACAGGGGCTGTTGCTGCGCCGTGCCCACCGGCGGGGCCCTGCCCCGGGGGGCGGACTGTGTGGTGATGCTGGAATATGCCGAGGACTACGGCGACGGTACCATAGGTATATGCAAAAGCGCCGCTCCCGGACAGAACCTGATTTTCAGAGGGGACGACGTCTGCCCCGGAAAGGTCCTGCTGGAAAAGGGCAGGACGCTGAACTCCCGGGATATAGGTGCCCTGGCGGCTATGGGCCGGGTCCGGGTGCCGGTGGTGAAAAAGCTCAGGGTGGCCCTTATCTCCACAGGGGACGAACTGGTGCCCCCGGAGGAAAAGCCTGGATCCGGCCAGGTGCGGGACGTGAACGGCCCCATGCTCAGCTCTCTTCTCCGGGGCTTTGGCGCAGAGCCGATATATTACGGCATAGTAAAAGACGAAGAAGAGAAGCTCCGGGCCGCAGTGGAACACGCTCTGGAAAACTGCGATGTGGTGCTGCTGTCCGGCGGCAGCAGCGTAGGGGCCAAGGACGCCGCCTGCCGGGTGATAGGGAGCCTGGGGGAGCTGCTGCTCCACGGCATAGCCATAAAGCCGGGTAAGCCCACTATCCTGGGCAAAGCCGGGGTGAAGCCCCTGGTGGGCCTGCCGGGTCACCCGGTGGCGGCCTGGTTCGTGACGGAGCTCTTTGTGCTTCCCCTGCTGTCCCGGCTCATGGGCAGGGAGAGGGAGAGCTATAGCCTCAGCGCCCGCCTTACCGAGAGCGTCAGCGCAAACCACGGCCGGGCCCAGTACCAGGGCCTCAGGCTTGAGCGGAGGGAAGGAGAACTCTGGGCCCGGCCCATGCGCAGCAAGTCCGGGCTTATCAGCTCTCTGGCAGGAGCGGAGGGCTTCTTCTGCATAGACCGGGACTGCGAGGGCCTGCCTGAGGGAGCGGAGATCCGGGTGACGATAGGAGAGTGACGCATGGCTTTTGAATATCTGACCAATACCCCCCTGGAAAAAGCCAGGGAGGATTATATAAAACTGCTGCTGGAAAAGGGCTTTGCCCCCAGGACTGAGACCATACCTGTATGTCAGGCCTGCGGGCGAATAACGGCAAAGCCGGTGTACGCCCATATCTGCGCCCCCCACTATGCAGCCAGCGCCATGGATGGCGTGGCGGTGAGGGCCCGGGACACTTTCGGCGCTACCGAGACCACCCCGGTGAAGTTGAAGCCGGAGCAGTTTATAGAGCTGGACACCGGCGACCCCATCCCCCAGGGCCGGGATGCGGTAATAATGGTGGAGGACATAGTGAGAGAGCCGGACGCTTCCATAAGCATCCACGCCCCCGCCGCCCCCTGGCAGCACATACGCCAGATAGGCGAGGACATTTGCGCCGGGGAGATGATACTGGGGGAGCGCATGGAGCTGAGTCCGGCGGCCATAGGCGCCATGCTGGCCGGGGGCGTCCTGGAGCTGGAGGTCATTAAAAAGCCCCTGGTGGGCATCATACCCACCGGGGACGAGATGATCCCCCCCTGCGCCGACCCGAAGAGCGGGGACATCCTGGAGTTCAACTCCTCCATCTTCTCCGCCATGCTGGATAAGTGGGGGGCGGAGAGCCGGGTCTATCCCATCGTGCCGGACCGCTTCCAGGATATACGGCGGGCCCTGGCCAAGGCCGGAGAGGAGTGCGACATGGTCATCCTCAATGCCGGCTCCTCCGCCGGCCGGGAGGATTACTCCGCCGCCGTCATAGCGGAGCTGGGCCAGGTGCTCTACCACGGCGTAGCCATAAAGCCAGGCAAGCCCGCCATACTGGGCTGCCTGGGGGCGAAGCCGGTGCTGGGGGTGCCAGGCTATCCCGTCTCGGGAATAATAGTCATAGAGCAGCTGCTGAGGCCCCTTATTGACTGCTGGTTCCACCGCAGCCCCGCCCAGAAAAAGACCGTGTCGGCCACGCTCACCCGCCCCGTGGTATCCAGCCTGAAGTACCAGGAATTCGTCCGGGTGCGCATGGGCTATGTGGGAGACAGGCTCATGGCTTCTCCCCTCAGCCGGGGCAGCGGCGTGGTCAGCTCCTTCATGAAGGCCGACGGTATTTTGACCGTGCCCCAGGGATCGGAAGGCTATGAGGCGGGGGAGCAGGTGGAAGTGGAACTGCTGAGCCGGGAAGAGCGGCTGAAAAACACTCTGATGGTCATAGGCAGCCACGATCCCCTGCTGGACGAGCTGGCAAACATGATGCACCTGGAGGATCCCAGGTTCTATATGAGCTCTTCCCACGTGGGCTCCATGGGCGGCATCATGGCCATACGCCGGGGAGAGGCCCACGCCGCCGGCTGCCACCTGCTGGACACCGATACCGGGGAATATAACCTGTCCTTCATAAGAAAATACTTCCCTAAAGGCGGCGTCCGCCTCCTGCGCTGCGTAGGCCGCCTTCAGGGGCTGATGCTGCAAAAGGGCAATCCCCTGAACATATTGGAGTTTAAGGACATCGCCGGAGACGGAGTACGTTATGTAAATCGCCAGAAGGGTTCCGGCACAAGGATACTGGCGGACTATCTGTGCAAGAAAGAGGGCATAGATCCGGCCAAGGTATACGGCTATGAGCGGGAGGAGCTGACCCACACCAGCGTGGCGGCCCAGATAGCCTGCGGCTCGGCGGATGCGGGCATGGGCATATATTCCGCCGCAAAGCTCTATGGCCTGGACTTTCTGCCGGTGTGTACAGAGGAGTACGACCTGCTCATCCCGGACCATGCCTGGGACAGCCCCATGCTGCGGCAGCTGGTGGCTACCTTGAAGAGCGCCGCCTTCCGGGAGAAGATAGAGTCCATGGGCGGCTATACCCTGGACAGGCCCGGGGAGATAATAGACCTGGAATACTGAAAGCGGAGATTTGAAGAGAGATGATCGACCAATACGGACGGAAAATAAGCTACATGCGCCTGTCGGTAACGGAGCTTTGTAATCTCCGCTGCCGCTACTGCATGCCGGCGGAGGGCGTATGTAAAAAATGCCATGAGGATATGCTCACCGAGGACGAGATGATAAGGGCGGTGGAGGCCGCCGCTTCTCTGGGGATAAGCAAGCTGCGCATCACCGGGGGCGAGCCTCTGGTGAAAAAGAACATACTGTCCATCTGCCGCCGGGCGGCGGCGGTGGAGGGGATAGATGAAGTCTGCCTCACCACCAACGGCACTCTGCTGCCGGAGCTGGCAAAGCCTCTGAAAGAGGCGGGAGTGCGGAGGCTGAACATAAGCCTGGACACTCTGGACAGGGACAAGTATGCGTATATAACCCGCATAGGCAGCCTGGACCAGGCGGCGGAGGGCATACGTGCCGCCCTTGAGGCGGGCTTTGAGAAGGTGAAGATAAACTCCGTGCTCATCGGTGGCTTCAACGACGGCGAGATAGGGGAGCTGGCGGAACTGACGCAGCGCTATCCTGTGGACCTGCGCTTTATAGAGATGATGCCTATGTATGACGGGGGAGACTTCGGGAAGGACTCTTTCATCCCGTATACCAGAGTGCTGGAGGTTCTGCCTGAGCTTGAGCCGGTGGAGCCGGACGGGGGAGTAGCAAAGCTGTACCGCCTGCCGGGGGCCATTGGAAACGTGGGCCTTATAAGCCCGGTGAATGCCCACTTCTGCGGCAGCTGCAACCGTATCCGTCTCACGGCGGACGGGAAACTGAAACCCTGTCTCCACTCCCCCAGCGAGTACGGCATAAAGGGGATGGACTTTGAACAGATGCGCTGTGCAATGGAAAAGGTGATATACAACAAGCCCGCCTGGCACGGGCTGCTGGATGCGGACAATCCCAGCCACGCCGGGCGGAACATGAACCAGATAGGAGGCTGAACATGGGAGACTTCACCCATTTCAACGACCAGGGCCGGGCAAAGATGGTGGACGTGGGGGAAAAGCCCCCCACCCGGCGCAGCGCCACTGCGGCGGGCCGGGTGCTGGTGAATGAGGAGACTTTCCGCCTAATTGAGAGCGGGGGCATGAAAAAGGGGGACGTGCTCACAGTGGCCCAGGTGGCCGGAGTTATGGGGGCCAAGCGCAGCCCGGAGCTCATCCCCATGTGCCACCCCATACTCATAGACGGTATCGACCTGAAGTTGAGCCTGGACCGGCGGAGGCTCTCCGTGGAGATAGAAGCCACGGTGAGCTGCGACGGCAGGACCGGGGTAGAGATGGAAGCCCTCACCGCCGTCAGCACCGCCGCCCTCACGGTGTACGACATGTGCAAGGCGGTGCAGAAGGACATGGTGATAGTGGATATCCGCCTGATAAGGAAGAGCGGCGGGGTCCACGGAGATTTTGAAAGGGAGGCGGAGACATGAGCTATACTGCGGCGGTGATAACGGTAAGCGACAAGGGCTACAGAGGGGAGCGGGAGGACACCAGCGGCCCCAATATTTGCAGATTGCTTCAGGAGCGGGGCTTCAGCGTGAGCCATACGGCTATGGTCCCCGACGACGGGGAGCTGATAAAGGCGGAGCTTAAAAAGTGCTGCGACCAGCTGGAGATCGCCCTGGTGCTCACCACCGGGGGCACCGGCTTTTCCCCCAGGGATATCACCCCGGAGGCCACCATGGCGGTGGTGGAGCGGCCCACCCCCGGCATCCCGGAGGCCATGCGGGCCGAGAGCATGAAGATAACCCCCAGGGGCTGCCTGTCCCGCTCTGCGGCGGGGATAAGGGGCCGGAGCCTGATAGTGAACCTCCCCGGCAGCAGGAAAGCGGCGGAGGAAAATCTCCTGGCGGTGCTAGACCCCCTGGCCCACGGCCTGGAGATGCTCCGGGGACAAGGCAGCGCCGACTGTGCCCGGGAGGAAAAGTGAAGCGCCGGGAAAAAATAAGGTAAAATATCCGGGCCGCCGATTTTTCGGCGGCCCGGATATGCTGTTTGCCGTTAAATTCAATTGAGTTCCTGCTCGCTGACACACTCATTCTTTATGCGTCCCACCAGATATTCCAGGGCCGCTACCACGTGGGGGCGGATATCCCCGCCGATGAGCGCCAGCATAATGTCGTCCCCCACGCTGAGCTCGCCCTCGTTGAGCCAGACCCGTATATAATATATGCCTTCCAGCTCATAGGCGGCGGCTATGGCCGCATCCAGTTTCTCCCGGTCATAGGAGAAGAGCATGCCGGTGACAGGCTTGGCCTCCCTGTCGCCCTGGCGCACCAGAGCCCTGGGGCTTTGACGGACCACACCGTTGTGGCTCAGGTACATGCCGATTTTCGACGCACTCTCCCTGGCCTTGGCCTCTCTCAGCCAGTCGTCTATCGAGGGCATAGTTTTGCTCATCCCGGATCCTCCCTTGCTGTGTTTTTTCCACTATACACCTTAGAGGGGAAAAAGGAAAGCAAAAAAAGTTGAAAGCGCAGGGAGGCTGTGGTATAATGCCGCTAAGAATCGACCGGCTAATTTGATTTAGACTGCGGTAAATTGAATATCTGCTGCAAAGCGGTGGACGAGCCTCTTTCCAGTGAGCATTCAGGTACGGGCATGACCGTGCCCGATTTGCCGTTGTCTGGAACCGGCCGTCTATTTTTTGTTTATGGAGGAAAAAATGAAGAAAAGCATATCCCTTTTGCTGGTACTGACCATGATAGCCGCCCTGCTCTCCGGCTGCTCCGGCTCCACCACTGCCGAGACTGAGGCCCCGGCGGCAGAGTCCACCCAGGCTCCCGCTGAGACTGTGGAGACTGAGGAGAGCGGCGAGGCTCTTGTCGTAGACACCAAGATACTTTATGAGGCCGACGACAGTATGCTCAACACCTACACCCTCATTGCCGTGGACCCTGGGGCTCCCTTTACCGATGCCGACGGCAATGCCGTCAGCGATGTGGCAGTGAACACCGCCGGCGCCGACGCCCTCATCCACTGGATGCTGAGCCGGGAGGCTCTGGAACTGGCCGCCAGCTACGGTGTGGAGGACTATGGCGAGAATCTCTTCTACCTGCTGGAGGATGCCCCGGTGTACGATGGTGAGATAGCCGCCGCCACGGAGGAGACCCGGACCATACGCCTGTCCACCACAACCTCCGTCAACGACTCCGGATTGCTGGGCTACCTGCTGCCCATATTCCAGGAGGAGTACGGCTACAGCGTTGAGGTCCAGTCCGCCGGTACCGGCAAGGCCATAGCCGCCGCCCAGTACGGCAACGCCGACCTTATCCTTGTCCACTCCAAGTCCCAGGAGGAGGCCTTTGTGGAGGCCGGATATGCACGCACGGTTGAGGGCTTCGACACTGAGCGCCTTTCCTTTATCTACAACTACTTTGTCCTTTGCGGACCCTCCGACGACCCCGCCGGAGCTGCCGCCTGCCCCAACGTACTGGATGCCTTTGCGGCCATAGCCCAGGGCAAGTACACCTTCATCTCCCGGGGCGACGGCTCCGGCACCCATACCAAGGAGCTGTCCCTCTGGCCTGAGGAGCTGGGCATCACCGCCGAGGCCGAGTCCTTTGCCGACTATACCGACTGGTATGTCTCCGCCAATGCCGGCATGGGCGCCTGCCTGGTGATGGCGGAGGAGATGGGGGCCTATATCCTCACCGACAAAGCCACCTTCCTGGCCTTTGTGGCCAACGGCGGCCAGGCTTGATTTTACAGCGGAAAGATATTAAAATTTCCCCAGGGGGAGCCCTGCTCCCTCCGGGGATTTTCTATAGAGAGGTGAAAAAATGGGAAGCGCAGCG
>CALWVZ010000001.1 GCA_944385125.1 uncultured Oscillospiraceae bacterium | reverse complement strand
GAGGTGCTGAAGAAGAAAGACTTCCTGAACAAGAAGTCCTGCTGGATCTTCGGCGGCGACGGCTGGGCCTACGATATCGGCTTCGGCGGCGTGGACCACGTCCTGGCCTCCGGCGAGGATGTGAACATCTTCGTGTTCAATACCGAGGTCTACTCCAACACCGGCGGACAGGCCTCCAAGGCCTCCAACATCGGCCAGGTGGCACAGTTTGCCGCAGCCGGTAAGGAGATCAAGTCCAAGTCCCTGGCTGAGATCGCCATGACCTACGGCTATGTGTACGTGGCCCAGATCGCCATGGGCGCCAACAGCGTCCAGACCCTGAAGGCCATTGCCGAGGCCGAGGCCCACAAGGGTCCCTCCCTCATCATTGCCTACGCTCCCTGCGAGATGCACAGCATCAAGGGCGGCATGGAGAACTGCCAGAAGGAGATGGACAAGGCCGTCAAGTGCGGTTACTGGAACCTCTTCCGCTTCAACCCCGACGCCGAGAAGCCCTTCACTCTGGACAGCAAGGCTCCCGCCGGCGGCTACCAGGAGTTCCTGATGAACGAGGCCCGCTACAGCCGTCTGACCCGGGAGTTCCCCGAGCGTGCGGACCGTCTGTTCGCCGCTTCCGAGGCCAACGCCAAGGCCCGTTACGAGCACCTGATGAAGCTGGTCTCTCTCTACGAGTAATACCCGGCAGAGTCAAAACAGCCTAGCATAAAACCCGAACATCCCCGGCCACCGGCCGGGGATGTTTTTTGGTGTTGACAGGACGGTTATAATAAAAACACGGCGGACACAGGCAAAAGCTTTACAGGGATTTTACATTTATAATAGGCAAAATTTCATAAAATACCGCTATAATCCCCCTGAGGAGGAGAGGAAAATGATTTATTGCGTGGAAGACGACGACAGCATAAGAGAGCTGATGATATATGTGCTCATGTCCTCCGGCTTCAAGGCGGCAGGCTTTCCCGAGGCGGGGAGTCTGTGGGCGGCCCTGGAGGAGACCCGGCCGGAACTGATACTTCTGGACATAATGCTTCCGGGGGAGGACGGCATATCCGTGCTGAAAAAGCTGCGCGCCAACCCCAGGACCGAGACCATACCCGTTATAATGGCCACTGCCAAGGGCGCAGAGTACGACAAGGTCCTGGGCCTGGACACCGGGGCGGACGACTATCTGGTCAAGCCCTTCGGCATGATGGAGATGGTGTCCCGGGTGAAGGCGGTGCTGCGGCGGAGCCTGCCCAAAAGCGAAGCCACGCTCCTCAGCTGCAGCGGCATCCAGGTGGACAAGGCCCGGCACAATGTGAGCGTGTCCGGCCAGAAAGTGAACCTGACTTTGAAAGAGTATGAGCTTTTGTGCCTGTTTATGGAAAATCCCGGCCTGGTTTTTACCCGGGACCAGCTGCTGCGCTCGGTGTGGGGGGCGGACTTTGTGGGGGAGAGCCGCACCGTGGACGTGCACATAGGCACCCTTCGCACTAAGCTGGGGGAGGAAGGCAAATGCATCGAGACGGTGCGGGGCGTAGGCTATAAGATGGAGAGAGAGCAATGACGAAACGGATATTCAAATCCATTTGCTTTGCAGCGGTGACGGTGCTCCTGGCCTCTCTTGTGCTGATAATGGGAGTGCTGTACGACTATTTTTCCCGGGTGCAGAAGGAGCAGCTCTCCGCCCAGGCGGACCTGGCGGCCCGGGGGGCGGCAGGCCTGGGCCTGGACTACTTCCAGGGCCTGGACCTGGACGGCTGCCGGATAAGCTGGATAGCCGCCGACGGCAGCGTGCTGTATGACAATATGGGGGATGCCGGGAGCATGGAAAACCACCTGGACCGGGAAGAGGTGCAGGAGGCTCTGGAGACCGGCCGGGGAGAGAGCTCCCGCTATTCCGATACCCTTACGGAAAAGCTGAGCTACCAGGCCAGGCTCCTGCCTGACGGCACGGTGATACGCCTGGCGGCTTCCCAGTATACCGCATGGGTGCTGCTGATGGGCGTGCTCCAGCCGCTGCTAGTGGTGGCGCTGCTGGCGGTGCTGCTGAGCCTGCTGCTGGCCTACCGCCTGGCATCCAGACTGATGAGACCCCTCAACGAGGTGGATCTCAGCGACCCGCTGAAGCATGTGGAATACGAGGAGCTGAGGCCCCTGCTCAGCCGCATAGACAGCCAGCACCGGCAGCTGAAGCGGGACCGGGAGGAGCTGGAGAAAAACGAGCAGATACGCCGGGAGTTCACCGCAAACGTCTCCCACGAGCTTAAGACCCCTCTCCACTCCATCTCCGGCTATGCGGAGCTGCTGGCCAAAGGCATGGTCCGGCCGGAGGACGTGGAGAAATTCAGCTCCAAGATCTACGGCGAGAGCCAGCGGATGACCAGTCTGGTGGAGGATATAATAGAGCTGAGCCATCTGGACACCGGCGCCGGGGACATGAAGCGGGAGTCTGTGGACCTGTACCTGATCGCCCGCAGCGCAGCGGACAGTCTGGCCATGGCGGCAAAGGAGGCGGGAGTGGAGCTGAAGCTCAGCGGGGAGAGCGCAAGGATATACGGAGTGCCCCAGCTGCTTTACGGCATCTGCTACAATCTCTGCGACAACGGCATAAAATACAACAGGGAAAAGGGCTGGGTAGAAATGAGCGTGCGGAACCTGGAGAAGGAGGTAGAGCTGAAAGTCAGCGATACCGGAATAGGTATCCCGGAGGAGAGCCGGGAGCGGATCTTCGAGCGCTTCTACCGGGTGGACAAGAGCCGCTCCAAGGCGGTGGGAGGCACGGGCCTGGGCCTGTCCATAGTAAAGCACGCCGCCCTGGTCCATGGCGCATCCATAGAAATGGACAGCAGCCCCGGCAGCGGCACCAGCTTCACCCTGCATTTTCCCAAGGATACCCAAGAAAGGAAAGCAAATGACATATCAGGAGATAAAGAACAATAAAGCCATAAATACCTATATAAAGCAGGCGGACCAGAGCCTTTCCGCCCTGGGCTATACGGAGCACAGCTTTGCCCACGTGGGCCTGGTGGCGGAGAAGGCGGGCTACATTCTGGAGACTCTGGGCTACCCTGAGCGCACCGTGGAGCTGGCGAAGATAGCCGGATACATGCACGATATCGGAAACCTGGTGAACCGGGTGGATCACAGCCAAAGCGGGGCGGTGATGGCCTTCCGGCTGCTGGACAATCTGGGCTTTGACCCGGAGGAGATATCCATCGTTGTCTCCGCCATCGGCAACCACGACGAGGGCACCGGCGTGCCGGTGAGCCCCGTGGCCGCCGCCCTTATCCTGGCGGATAAAAGCGACGTGCGGCGAAACCGGGTGCGCAACCAGGACGAGTCCGGCTTCGATATCCACGACCGGGTGAATTACTCGGTGACAAAGTCTGAGCTGAAGATAAACGAGGCCCACAGCCTGATAAAGCTGAAGCTCTCGGTAGACACCCGCTATGGCTCGGTGATGGACTATTTCGAGATATTCATGCAGCGCATGCTCCTGTGCCGCAAGGCGGCGGAGAAGCTGGGCCTGCAATTCAAGCTGATGATAAATGAGCAACAGCTCATATGAGCTGAAAAATCAAGGGCGGCCCGTTCCTGGGCCGCCCTTGATTTTTGTATCTATTCCTCATCTCTCAGATGGCTCAGATCAAGGAAGGGTACGAAAAGCCCCTGCCGGCGGAGCTCCAGCACCTCCTGAGCGGTGGCCCGCCTGCAATCGCAGGTCTCTCCCTCCTGAAGCGCTATTTCCTCCAGGGAAAAGTCCTGGTGGAAGAGCCACACGTCGCAGAAGTAGCCCTCGCCCCGATAGCTCTTGATGACCCTGCCCTTTTCCGGCTCAAGGCTCAGCCCGGTCTCCTCTTTTATCTCTCTCAGGCAGGCGGAAAGACTGTCGTCTCCGGCCCGGGCTGCCCCGCCGGGGCTCTCCCACAGCCCGCCGTAGCCCTTGTTGGGGCTGCGCTTGGTGAGCAGGTAACGGCCCCGGCTGTCCCTTATCCACACGTGGACCACCAGATGATAGTCCCCTGCCGCCATCACCTCTCCCCGGGGATGGACCCTGCCGGTGGGACGCCGGTCCTTGTCGTAGATGTCCCAGAGCTCCCCGGCGGAGCTGCGCCGGTTGAGCCAATGGTTGACGTAGAGAGCCAGCTTCTCCAGCTCTTCCCGGCTCTCCGCCTCCAGCAGCACCGGCTGGAGCGGGGCCAGGGAATCCAGGAAGGCGTCCATATCCTCCCGCAGCCCCGGGCGCAGGCGGACACTGCTGCCGGCGGGCAGCAGCTCCAGGCCCTCCGCCGCCCGGGTCAAAGAGGCGGCGTCCGCCTCCATAAATCTCAGCCCGTGGCTGCGGCAGAACTCCGCCGCCCGGGATGACAGCTGGGGAGACTGGGGAAGCTTTATTCCGAAAACAGGCATGGGGTATGCCCTCCTTTTTTTGCAGGGCTCAGTCCCCGGGCCCGAGAGGGCCTGGGAGAACTGTCTATAGTGTTGTACCAAGTTATTCATATTTTGTCAATATCTCGGCGGGAATCTGCATGAAAGCATATGAAAAAATGCTCGGGCTTTTGTGTCAATTTGCCCTTGACTTTGTACAATAAACTGGTAAAATAAGTAGCACGCTACCTAATTTGCACGGGGGCGCAAAGAGGTGATATAAAGTGGAACACCAACTGCCTTATGGCCTGAGGTTTTCTCTGTTGGGCCGGTTTTTCAAGAAGCGGCTGAACCAGCAGCTGATAGAGAAAGAGCTCACCGGCGTGCAGCTGACGGTGCTCAAGGAGCTGGAGCGGCTGGAGAGCTCCGGGGCCGCCGAAGTGAATCAGCGGGACTTGGAAAACATCAGCCATGTTACACACCCAACCATGACGGAGATACTCAAGCGTCTTGAGCGCAAGGAATTCATAAGCTGCCGGCGCAGCAGCGTGGACCGGCGGCACAAGTGTATCAGCACAACAGGCAAGGCCAGGGAGCTGCACCAGCAGCTGGACGAGATGGACAGGGCGGTGCTCAGTGAGCTGTGTCTGGGGCTTAGCCGGGAGCAGATGCAGCAGCTGGAACAGATCACCAATGTGATGCTGGACAACGCATTCAGGGCATACGGGAAAGGAAGCGAGGAAGAAAGTGATAAAAACACTCATAAAGAGCCTGCGGGAATTTAAGACTGCCAGCCTGCTGTCGCTGCTGCTGATGGTGGGCGAAGTGTTCTTTGAAGTGCTCATACCTTTTAATACTGCCGACCTGGTAAACGGCATAAAGGCCGGGGAACCTATGGCGGATGTGGTCAAGACGGGCGTTATGCTGCTGTTCATGGCCCTGGCTTCCCTTGTCTGCGGTGGCCTGGGCGCCTTTGCCAGTGCCAAGGCCTCGGCGGGCTTTGCCAGGAATCTGCGGCGGGACATATTCACCCGGGTACAGGGTTTCTCCTTCGAGAATATAGACAAATTTTCCACCGCCTCCCTGGTCACCAGGATGACCACCGACGTGACCAACGTGCAGATGGCCTTCATGATGGTCATACGCATAGCGGTCAGGGCGCCGCTGATGTTTGCCTTTGCCATAGTGATGGCCTACATCATGGGCGGCAGCCTGGCCACCACCTTTGTCATCGTGGTGCCGGTGCTTATTTTCGGCCTGCTGATGATAGCCCGCAAGGCCATGCCCGCCTTTCGGGCCGTGTTCAACAAGTACGACAAGCTCAACGAGTCCATAGAAGAGAACGTGAGAGCCATGCGGGTGGTAAAGGGCTTCACCCGGGAGGAGTACGAAAAGCAGAAATTTGCCGCCGCCTCTCAGGACATCTGCGGCGACTTCACCAAGGCTGAGCGCATAGTAGCCCTGAACGCCCCGCTGATGCAGATGTGCATATATTTCAATATGGTGTTTATTCTGGCTGTGGGCTCAAAGCTCATCATCAGCTCAGGAGGGACCACTATAGACGTGGGCCAGATATCCGCCATGCTCACCTACGGCATGCAGATACTCATGAGCCTTATGATGATCTCCATGATATATGTGATGGTCACCATGTCCGCCGAATCGGCAAAGCGTATCTGCCAGGTCCTGGTGGAGGAGAGCAGCCTGCACAATCCCGCTGAGCCGGTGATGGAAGTGAGCGACGGCTCCATCGACTTTGAGAACGTCAGTTTCAAATATTCCAAGAAGGCAAAGCGCAGCGCACTGGAGAAGATAGACCTGCACATAGCTTCCGGCATGACCGTAGGCATCCTGGGGGGCACCGGCTCCAGCAAATCCACCCTGGTGCAGCTCATACCTCGCCTGTACGACGCCACCGAGGGCGTGGTAAAGGTGGGCGGCAGAGATGTGAGAGACTACGACCTGGACACTCTGCGCAACGCCGTGGCCGTGGTGCTGCAGAAGAACCTGCTGTTTTCCGGCACGATAAAGGAAAATCTGCGCTGGGGCAATGAGGAGGCCGGCGACGAGGAGATAAAGGAGGCCTGCCGCCTGGCCCAGGCCGATGAATTCGTCAGCAGTTTCCCCGAGGGCTACGACACCTGGATAGAGCAGGGGGGCACCAACGTCTCCGGCGGCCAGAAGCAGAGGCTGTGCATAGCCCGGGCCCTGCTGAAGAAGCCCAAGATACTCATCCTGGACGACTCTACCAGCGCCGTGGATACCCACACCGACGCTCTCATAAGGGCGGGCTTCAGGGCCTACATCCCTGAGACCACCAAGATAATCATTGCCCAGCGTATCGCCTCCGTCCAGGACGCAGACCTCATAATTGTCATGGATAATGGCCATATTGCAGATATGGGAGACCATGACACTCTTATGAAGAAAAGCGAGATATACCGGGAGACCTACTATCAGCAGAACAGGGGAGGTGATGAGAGTGAATAAGAAATTTGTCCAAGCCAATTTTGGCTCTCTCAAGGCCATAGTGAAAAAGTTCTTCGGCTACTATCCTGTTATGGCGCCGCTGACTATGCTGTGCATACTTTTTTCCTCGGTAGTTTCCTCCATTCCCTCTCTCTTTGTCCAGAATATCCTCTCAATAATCGAGAAGTGGTATGTGAGCCGGGACTGGGCCGCAGCCCAAGGGGAGATAGTGCCCTATCTTACCTTGCTGGCGGTGCTGTATATCCTTTCCCTCATATCAATATTCACCTATACCCAGCTCATGGCCTATATGACCCAGGGCTTCCTCAGCAAGCTGAGGGAGGAGACCTTCAACGGCATGCAGGACCTGCCCATAAAATACTTTGATACCCACCAGCATGGGGACATCATGAGCCACTATACCAACGATATCGACACTCTGCGCATGTTGGTGAGCCAGAGCATACCCACCTTCATCCAGTCCGGGGCCATAGTCCTGGTGGTGCTGGCCATAATGATGTACTTCAGCCTGTGGATGACCCTGGTGCTGCTGCTGGGAGTGCTGGCCATGTTCCTGGTGGTGAAAAAGGTAGGCGGCGGCAGCGCCAAATACTTCATGCGCCAGCAGCAGTCCGTGGCCAAGACCGAGGGCTTCATCCAGGAGATGATGAACGGCCAGAAGGTCATCAAGGTCTTCTGCCATGAGGACGAGAGCATAGAGGACTTTGACAAGATAAACGACTCCCTGTTCCAGGACAGCCTGCGGGCCCATGCCTATGCCAACAACCTGGGCCCCATAATCGGCAATATCGGCAACATCCTGTATGTGGCCCTGGCCCTGGCGGGCGGCGTGTTCATTCTGGCTGGCATACCCAATGTGAGCATCTCCGGCAAGGCCTTTTCCATCAGCATCCTGGTGCCTTTCCTGAATATGGCAAAGCAGTTCACCGGCAACGTGAACACCCTCAGCCAGCAGATAAATTCCATCGTCATGGCCGGAGCGGGAGCCACCAGGCTTATGAGCCTTATGGCCGAGAAGCCGGAGGCGGACGAGGGCTATGTCACGCTTGTAAATGTGGAAATAGCTCCCGACGGCACAATGACCGAGACGGAGAAGCGCACCGGCCGCTGGGCCTGGCGCCATCCCCACAAGGCCGACGGCAGCGTCACCTATACCCCGCTTCAGGGGGACGTGCGCATGGTGAATGTGGACTTTGAGTATGAAGAGGGCAAGCCGGTGCTCCACGACGTGAGCGTCTACGCCGAGCCGGGCCAGAAGGTGGCCTTTGTGGGGGCCACCGGCGCCGGCAAGACCACAATCACAAATCTGATAAACCGCTTCTACGATATAGCCGACGGCAAGATACGTTATGACGGCATCAACATCAACAAGATAAAGAAGAAGGACCTGCGCCGCTCCCTGGGCCTGGTGCTCCAGGACACCTTCCTCTTTACCGGCACCGTCATGGACAATATCCGCTACGGCCGCCTGGATGCCAGCGACGAGGAATGCATTGCCGCCGCAAAGCTGGCGGGGGCCGACGATTTCATAAGCCGTCTGCCTGACGGCTACGAGAGCATGCTCTCCAATAACGGCGCCAATCTGAGCCAGGGCCAGAGACAGCTGCTGGCCATAGCCCGGGCCGCCGTGGCCGACCCCCCGGTGATGATACTGGACGAGGCCACCTCTTCCATAGACACCCGCACCGAGGCCATAGTGCAGCGGGGCATGGATAAGCTGATGGAAGGCAGGACCGTCTTCGTCATCGCCCACCGCCTGTCCACGGTCATGAACAGCGACGTTATCATGGTGCTGGACCATGGCCGCATAATCGAGCGGGGCAGCCACGAAAAGCTCATCGAGGAAAAGGGCACCTATTACCGCCTGTACACCGGCGCCTTCGAGCTGGAGTAAAAAGCGGGGCGGGAAACCCCATACGGAAACACAAAACACAGCGGCCGCAGGGCCGCTGTGTTCTTGCTTTATATAAAACCGGGCTGAAAAGAAGAAACAAATCTCCGCCCTTCCCCGTCCTAAATATATACCTGAACGGAAAATCGGAAAGAAAGGCGGGAAAAAGTGAAAAGGAAACTCATTGCGGCGCTGCTGGCTCTGGCGCTGCTCCTCACTGCCTGCGGCAAAAGCGGGGTAGATACGGCGGCGGAGCCGGAATCAAAGACGCCCGGGGACGCCGGAGAGATCGGACCCACTGTGACCATAGGCGAACCCCGGATACCTTCGGAGACGGAGCTGGGCTACAAGAGTACGGTGATAGAGCCGCCGGACTGGGCGGAGGAGTTGGGCTCCGGAGCGGTCCTGGGGGACGTGTTTTATATCCTGACGGAGACAACAGAGGACACTCAGGCCGTGGCGGCCTATGACACCATAAGGGAGCAGTGGCAGAGATATGATTTGGATATGAGCCCGGTGTACTGCGCCCGGGTACAGAAATTCTCCGCCGCCGGCGGAGCTCTGTGGGTCCTGCTCCGGGAGGGCTTCGCCCCGGAGGACAGGGATCATTACCAGGATAAGTATTACTGGCTGCTGCACTACGACCTGGAGACCGGGGAGCAGAGCTGCAATAAGCTGGAGTTCTGGCAGGAGGGGGAGCCCTATTTCTTCGCCCTCATAGCCCTGGACGGGGAGCGGGCCCTGCTGGGGGACGGTGAGAGCAGCTTCCTTATAGACAGCGGGGGGCAGCTGCTGGAGGAGATGGAAGCCTTAACTATGGGCGAAGGCCTCCACACCCGCATAGGGGACAGCCTCTATGTGAACACCCCTGAGGGCCTGGCCCCCTTGGATACCGAGAGCCTGGAATACGGCCCGGCTCTGGGGGACATCCGGGACCAAGCGGTGTACGGCAGCAGCCTGGGGAACATTCTCACCGTCCAGGAGGAGAAGCTCTGCCGCTATGACCCGGCATCGGGAAGCATGGAGCCCCTCTTTGCCTGGACCGACGTGGCACTGAGCTACAGCTACATGTACGGCCGGAAGGGCATGGAAAACTCCAAGGGGGATATCTACCACCTGACCCACAGCCTTATAAAAGTGAGCCTGGAGCAGATACCCAAGAAAGACAGCCTGGTGCTGGCCTGCTTCGGGGACGGCAGCGACGACAGCGCCGTCAACCCTTTTACAAGCTATGTATGCGCCGACACCCTGAAGGATGCCGTCATCCGCTTCAACAACAGCGACCCGGAGTACAGGATAGAGATAAGGCCGGTGGTGTATAACAGCGAGGAGGAGCGGGAGCTCATGCTCCTGGAGCTTATAAACTCCGGGGATGTAGACCTGATAGACACCAGCCTCCTGCCGGAGGGGGCGCTGGATGCCGGGCTGCTGGTGGACCTGCTGCCCTATATAGACGCAGACCCCGATCTGAGCCGGGAGGACTTCATCCCCAGTCTCCTGGGGGCCATGATGAGAGACGGCGGTCTCTATGAGTATACGGACAAGTTCACCCTGCTTACCATGACTGCCCCGGCGGGCCTGCTGCCGGAGGGGGAGGACTGGACGGCTGAGAAGATACTGGAGCTGAGCAACGAAAATCGGGAGCTGCTGCTGCCCATGTCCGGGGATGAGCTGCAGCAATGCTTCCTGTGGGCCGCCACCGCCGAGTTTATAGATCGGGATGCCGGGACGTGCAGCTTTGATACCGGGGCCTTCGCCTCCTGGCTGGAGCTGCTGAAGACCACATATGAGAGGGACACCGGGGAATACAGGGGAAAACGGCTCTTTTCGGTGTGGAACGACTTTGCCTCCGATGCGGGCCACAGTGTCCAAAGCAGCCATGGGGGAGCCTATGTGCCCCTGGGCTTCCCCGATGCCCAGGGCAGCGGCAGCTATTTTATGGAGCTGGCCCGGCCCGGCCTCAACGGTGGGCTGGGCTATTATGAAGCGGAGCTGGAGCTGAGAAGCTCCGGCATGAATACTAGCATTGGCATCCTGGCTTCCGGTGAAAAGCGGGACGGAGCCTGGCGCTTTATGAGCAGCTTCATGGCGGGGGAGAACGAGCCGTATATATATGACGGTATCCCGGTGAGGAAGGACAGTTTTGAAAAAGCGATGGAGAACCAGCTGGAGCGGTCGCTGGAAAATGAGCAGGAGCAGAAGTTCCCCTACGAGCTTTTCGGCAAGCAGGATGTGGAGTACCTGCGGCAGCTGGTCTACACCACGGACAAGATGGTGATAAACGACCCGGCCCTGCTGGAGCTGATGGAGCGGGAGATAAACGCCTTTATGGGCGGGAAGTACGGGGCCCGGGACTGCGCTGAGCAGATACAGAGCCGGGTGAGCCTGTATCTGGCGGAGCAGAGCTGAAAAACAGAAGAACAGGAGCAGAGGCCCGGGGACGGCGACAAGGTCCCCGGGCTTTGTCTTGACCCCGGTTATAGGCCGTAGTATAATAAAATACTGCGAAAAATAAAGAGGATGGAGCTGAACCCATGAACGAAAACGTGAAAAAGTTCTTCCAGATATACAACTCCGACCCCCAGCTCCAGGAGCGCATCCGCCTGGCGGAGGAGTCCTATCCCGGTTCCCTGGAGATAAGGGACGCCCTGGTGCGGCACGTGCTGCTGCCGGTGGCGGAGGAGCTGGGCCTGCCCTTCACCATAATGGACCTGCTGGTGTATGAGACCAAGCTGAAAGCCCTGCGCCAGCAGGACGTGGAGCTGACGGAGGAGGAGCTGTCTGCCCCTGATGAGGACTACAGCTACTGGCTCATCGACCACGGCTGGGAATTTCAGAAGCCGGAGCTGGGGGACTGAGGCATGGCGGGAAAATTGCTGCAATGTCTGATGCTGCTGTGCCTGGCCCTGGCCTGTTACGGCTATCTGCGCTTTTTCATGAGAGCCTTCCGCCTTCCGCCGGAATTTGCCCTGGTGAGCTTTTTGTCGGCTCTGGCCCTTACGCTGTTTGCGGCGGGCTGCCTGGGCCTGCTGCTCCCCGCCTCCTGGCTCCTGCTGGCTCTGGGGGCCGCCCTGGGCCTTATGTCCCTGCTGCGCCGGGAGAGCCTGAGGCCCCTGTTCAGCCCCTCCATGCTGCTGTGGCTGCTGCTCAGCGGCCTGTCCCTGTACCTGGTGTTTGGCCAGAAGTTCTACTATGTGGACGACTTCAGCCACTGGGCCACGGCGGTGAAGACTCTGCTGAGAAACGACGCCTTCCCCACGGCGGCGGATAAGCTCATCTATTTCCCCGACTATCCCCTGGGCAGCTCCGTGCTCATCTACTGGTTTGCAAGGATGTCCGGCATAAACAGCGAGTGGTTCCAGATGCTGGTGCAGGCGGTGTACATCTCCGCTTGTCTCTCCCTGCCCGCCGCCTTCCTGCCCAAGGACAAAAAGGCCGGGGCCCTGGGCCTGGTCCTCTGGGCCGCCGCAGCCTTGGGCATACTGGGGGCCAATATAGAGCTCACCAGCTTGTATGTGGATACCCTGCTGCCCCTGGTGGGCCTGGCGGGGGTCTGGCTGCACCTGTACGGCAGGAAGCGGGAGCTGTCCACCCTGCTGCCGGAGCTCATCCTCTGCTGCTATACCGTGACGGTGAAGGAGAGCGGAATCTTCTTTGCGGCGGTGATGATAGTCCTGGAGCTGCTGGACGGCCGGGACAAAAAGTCCGCCCTGAAAGGGGCGCTGCTGCTGGCCCTGGGCACCGCCGCCTTTAAGCTCCTGTGGTCGCTGCATTATAAGCTTACTTTCGGCGGCTCTTCAGGGGGCTTTGAGCTGAGCCTGGCCGGCCTCTTCCCCGGCTATGCCGACAAGCTCCCCGGAGACGTGCAGACCATAGTGACGGGCATGCTGCAAACCGTCTGCCGGCCCGTGAGCCTGCTGCAGGCGCTGGCCCTTCTGGCCCTCACCCTGCTCCTGGGATGGAGCGGGGGGCAGAGGAAACGCCATGTGAAGCTCTGCCTGCTGGGCCTTGCGGCCTATGCAATATACTGCCTGGGCCAGGGGGCCATGTATATCCTCTTCATGCCCAGAGGCGAGGCCATACGCCTGGCGGCCTTTGACAGGTACTTTGCCAGCATATTGATATTCCTCTGCGGCTATCTCCTGGCCCTGGCGCTGGAGGCCCTGGGGGAGAGCCCCCGGCCCCTGGCATACCGGGGAGGCCTGGCCCTGCTCTGCGCCCTTCTCAGCCTGCTTGTCCTCTCCCCCCAGCTGAAGTATTTCGTCCGCACCGAGAAGCGGGTGCCCTGCTTCTTGGCGCAGACGGATGAGCTGCTGGACCTGGACTGGGCCCGCCAGGCGGGCAAGCCGGAGTTCTGGGCCAGCATCCGCAGCGAATATGACCGGGTCATAGACCAGTGCAGAATACCTGAGGGGCTGACCTACACCGTGTTCATCGGGGAGGATTACGGCATAGAGGTGCGGGTCCTCACCAACTATCTTTTGAACTCCGCCGGCACCTATGTGGTCACCGACGAGATGCTCCAGAGCGGCGGGGACCTGGACGTGTCCTATGAGTATTACATAATCCTGGAGGAGACGGAGGCCAACAGGGCCTTCGTGGAGGAGCATTACGGCAAGACCGACAGGGCTGCCTATACATATTGAAGCAAGAGCCCACGGAGCGAGAGAAATGAAGAAAAGTTTTGTATTACTGATATGCCTTTTGACTTTGCTGCTGGCCGGCTGCCAGTCGGCGGCTCTGGCCCGGCAGCTGAAGGACCTGTCTCAGCTTGTGGAGGAGGCGGGCCCCCTGCCTACGGTGACGCCCACGCCTACAGCAACGCCAAAGCCTACGGCAACGCCCAAGCCCACGGCAACGCCCAAGCCCACGGCAACGCCAAAGCCTACGGCAACGCCCAAGCCCACGGCCACAGCGGAACCCACCGCCAGCCCCAGCCCAAGTCCTACGCCTACGCCCACACCCACACCTACCCCCACACCAACACCTACGCCTAAACCTACACCTACCCCCACGCCTACACCAAAGCCCACGCCCACCCCGGAGCCCACTCCTACGCCCTACCCGGACTGGATGATGGCCCCCATACCCCAGTCCATACCCTATATGACCCCCAAGCCCACCCCTGCGCCTACGCCGGAGCCCACTCCTGCACCACCCTCTCAGATAACAGAGGCGGGGGACACCTCCAAGCCCAGCGCCACCTATGCCACGGGCCAGGAGGTGGCGGACTTTGCCCAGCAGTATGTGGGCTACAGCTACAAGTGGGGCGGCGAATCCCCGGAGACGGGCTTTGACTGCTCCGGCCTCGTGTACTATGTGTACCAGCAGTTCGGCTACGAGCTCAACCGCACCGCCGCCGACCAGGCCTCCAACGGCGTCCATGTGGAGCCGGACGAGCTGGAGCCGGGGGATGTGCTGTGCTTCTACAAGGGCAGCTACATCGGCCACTCCGGCATCTATATAGGGGGCGGGGACTATGTCCACTCCCAGGACTCCGCCACCGGCGTGGTGGTATCCCCCCTCAGCGAGAGGAGCGGCGGCTTTGAAGCCCGGCGCATACTGGAGTAAAGCGGAATAAATCAAAAAAAGTTCCCCGTGCCGGCGAAAGCCGGTACGGGGAACAGCTGTTTTATGGGGAATATCAGTGGGTCTTATTGTACTCCTGGATGCCCTTGGCCAGGATATCGATAGCCCGGGAGATATCCTGGGCGTTGATGGTGTAGGCCAGGCGCACCTCGTTTCTGCCCTTGCCGGGGGTGGCGTAGAAGGGCTCGCCGCAGGCAAAGAGCACGGTGTCGCCATTGTCGTTAAACTCGTTGAGCAGCCACATCTGGAACTTGTCGGCGTCGTCTATGGGCAGGGCGGCCATGACGTAGAAGGCGCCCTTGGGGGTCTCGCACTCCACGCCGGGGATGGCCTTGAGCTTGGAGACCATGGTGTCACGGCGCAGGCGGTACTCCTCCCTTGTCTCGTCGAAATAGCTGGGGTCCAGGGAGTAGAGGGCGGCGGAGCCCACCTGGTCCACGGTGGCGGAGCAGAGGCGGCACTGGCACCACTTCATGGCCTGGGCCATCAGCTCCTTGTTCTTGGAGATGAGCATGCCAACACGGGCGCCGCAGGCGGAGAAGCGCTTGGACACGGAGTCGATGACTATCACGTTGTCCTCATAGCCCTCAAACTGCAAAGCGGACATAAGGGGCTCGCCGCCGTAGGTGAACTCCCGGTATACCTCGTCGCAGATGATGAAGAGCTCATGCTCCTTGGCGATGTCCAGCATCAGCTTCAGCTCCTCACCGTTGAGCACTGCGCCGGTGGGGTTGCCGGGGTTGGTTATCATTATGGCCCGGGTGTGCTCATTGATGGCGCTCTCCACGGCCTTGCGGTCAGCATAGGAGTAGCCCTCTTTGGGGTTGGTGGGAATGGGGTGGATGGTGGCGCCGGCCAGGGTGACGGAGGTGTGGTAATTGGGGTAGAAGGGCTCGGGGATGATTATCTCGTCGCCGTCGTCCAGGATGGTGGCCATTATCATCTGCAAAGCCTCGCTGCCGCCGGTGGTGGGCAGGATCTGAGCCCGGCTCAGCTCCACGCCTATGCGCTTATAGTAGCTGCGCACGGCGTCCAGCAGCATGGGCACGCCGCCGGAGGGGGCGTAGGACAGCACGGGGTCGTGGAACTCACTGATGGCCTTATAGAATATATCCGGGGTTTTGATATCGGGCTGGCCGATATTCAGATGGTAGATCTTGATTCCTCGTTCTTCGGCGGCTGCAGCATAGGGGTTGAACTTACGCATGGGGGAGAGCCCGCAGCGTTCCATTTTGGACGACAGCTTCATAGCAAGGCCTCTTTTCTTAATTATTTTATGACCATATGATTATACTACGCAGAGACAGCTCAATCAATACTAAAACAAAAGAATAACAAAACTTTCACCCTTCCCGGGGAGGCGGGGAAAGCAGAATAGGCCTTGAAATCCTGAAGGCATAATGTTATATTTTCCAGGTAGGACCATGAAATACCCTGAAAGGCAAAGATATGAGAAGATCCCTCCCCTTTATGATAATCCAGGATGTGCTCCTCACCGGCCTCATCCTCTGCGTGTTCGCCTTTTTCCACCACGTGCTGCCCCGGATGGAGGCGGTGGACAAAAGCGAGTCCAGCCCTGCGCCTGGGGTACAGGCCGGGATCTCCCCAAGCCCGGCCCCGGAGACGGAGCAGCCGGCTCCCGCCCAGACGGAGGAGACCTGGGGGGATAAATTTGCCCAATACTTCAGCCAGGAGATACAGACCGGGGAAAACTTCTATAAAAGCCCCAATGTCTCCGTCACCGTGGAGACGGTGGAGGGGGAGCTGGAGGGCCATTTCCAGCGCTGGTACGTGGCGGATATCTACATCAAGGACATCAGCTGCTTTTCTGCCTATGTGGAGAACGACAGCTATGAGAGCTATGTCACCACCCCGGCCCTGGAGCTGGCGGAACTGGCCGGGGCCATCCTCAGCATCAACGGGGACTACTGCAACGCCCAGGCCCAGTCCGGCTTTTTCGTGCGAAACGGCATAGCCTACCAGCAGGAGCAGCTGCCCCGCTGCGATATCTGCGTGCTGTATATGGACGGCAGCCTGGAGACCTATGCCCCCGGGGAATACACGGCGGAGGAGATATTGGAGCGGCAGCCCTGGCAGATCTGGAAGTTCGGCCCGGAGCTGCTGGACGGAGAGGGACAGCCCCTGGAGAGCTTCAACACCAGCAGCGCCATAGAGGCGGCAAATCCCCGTTCCGCCCTGGGCTATTACGAGCCGGGACACTACTGCTTTGTGGTGTCCGAGGGGCGGCTGAGCGACGGGGGCTACGGCCTGGCCATGGGGGAGCTGGCCCAGATCTTCTCCGACCTGGGCTGCAAGAGGGCCTATAACCTGGACGGGGGCGACTCGGCCTGCATGGTGTTTAATGGAGAGCTGTGCAATATCCGCAGCGGCCAGCGGGAGCTGGGGGATATCCTGCTGATAAAAGAGCCGGAGGTGCAGCCGTGAGGAAGATATTTGCCTTTATAAAGTATATTTTGCCCCACCTGCTTTTGTCCATGGCCCTGGGCCTTGCGCTGATAACGGTGCTGGACGGCTATAACCCCATGATGGGCTTTCTCACCAGCCAGGTGTCCAAGATATATATCTATATCCTCTGCGCCCTGGCAGTGCTGACTGCCCTAGTGTATATAGCCGAGACTCAGATAAAGACAAAAAACAAGGGGAAACATTGAGCGTTGAAAACACAGACGGCCCCGCCGGATTTGCCCGGCGGGGCCGTCTTTCGCTATTGGGGCCTCAGTCCCCGTTCTCCGCCAGGTACAGGCTCACCCGGCTCTGTATCTGCCCGGCGCAGTCCTGGGCTGTGGAGCCGCCCTCCAGGAAAGCGGTGAACTCCCGGTCCAGGATGTCCAGCAGGGCCGGGTCCAGGTGGGCCAGCTTGCTGTCGCCGTAGACCTGCTGACGCAGCGTGTCCGCATCCTCCGCCCGGAAGAAGTCCACGATATAGTCCTCCTCCGCCTGGTAAGTTATGGAGGACTCCAGGACATCTTCAAAGCTCTCTTTCAAAGGTGGAATGCCTTCGCTTATGTCCGTGCCGCCGCTGAGCATGAGGCAGCGGATAAAGCGCCAGGCGGCCTCCTTGTTGGGACTGGAGGCCAGGATGCCGGCTCTGGCATTTTGACCTCTGGTACTGAGAGATATGTTGAACCGCTCAGTCTCCCGGCTCAAGGGGATGAAGTAGCTGCCGGTGCCTTGGGCATCCGGGAAACCGGCCACCACAAAGCTGAAATCCTGCTCCCGGCCGTAAGGCTTCCGCAGCCCGGGCCCGGCCTCCCCAGCCATGTCGGATATCATCGAGAGGGGGTGCAGCCCCTCTCCGCCCTCCTCTGTGGCCAGCTTGGAGAGCAGCTCCAGCCAGTTTATAAAGGCCGGGCTTTCAAAATCACAGCTCATGCTCTCCCAGTTTATGAACTCCGCCGTGGCGGCCTGCTGAAACAGGGAGGAGAGCTTTTCCCTGTCCGCCCCGGGTATGGCGCCGCACCCCTCCGCCATGTCCATGACCGCCCGGGAAGTCCAGTTCTCCCGGCCCGGGAACAGCTCCTCATTGACGGCCATGGATATCATGGAGAACCTGGCGGTGTACTGGTAGAGCCCGCCCTTGTATATCATGCCCTCCAGCAGGGGCTGTATGAAGTCCTCCCGGCTCAGCTCCCCGTCGGAGTCCAGATAGGGCAGCAGGTCCGTGAAGAGCCCGGCGTCCACCGCCCCCTCCGGCAGGAAGCTGGTGTCCACCAGGTCGATGTCCTGCGCCCGGCTCAGTTCTATCAGCAGCCGGTCCCGCTCCGCCTCGTCCTCATATACCCAGGAGACTATCTCCACCTTGTATTCCGGGTCGGTGTTGTTGAAGCGGATGACGGCGTCCATCATGGCCTCGCTGTAGTCGTAGTCGGTAAGGGAATACTGATAGGCCTCTGTCCCGGCATTGCCGAAGCAGAGCAGGCGCAGAGTCTGCCGCTCCCTCACCAGCTTGGGGCTGACTTCCACCAGGGAGCTGCCCTGCCTGTAGAAAAAGATGCTCCGGGAGTTTTCAAAAAATGTGAGGCTTTTCAGGCTGTCCAGGTTCAGGGCAACGTCGATGTATTTGAATATCTCACTCTTTTCCCCGCTGGCGGGGTCATAGCTGCACAGAGCGCCGTCTCCCAGGTACAGGAGATGCCCGGCATTGCTGGAGCCGCTGACCCGCTCAGCCTCTATGCTGCGGCCCATGTCCAGACTCAGACTTGCCCTGTCCAGGGGAGCCCAGTCCCCGGAGCGAGTCTGCATCCAGATATCGTCGTCCATGCTTACTTTTGCTCCGTAACCCTCCGCATCCGGCTCCGGCTGGGATAGGATGTTCAGCTGCCGGTCTATCTCAAAGAAGGAGCTGTCGGTGCTCAGCAGGGCCCGGTTGGAGTCCAGGGCCAGAAGAGAGGAGAAGGTGAGCATGCTGGTCTCAGTGGAGGCTCCGCCCTGAAAGGGCACCCGGACGCAGCTTTGGCTCCCGTCGGTGCTGCCGCTTATAACATAGTAGTCCAGCTCCCGCAAGGGTCCGCCGCTCATGACCTCCTCCATGCTCCGGCCCTCCATCAGCAGTATCCAGAAGCTGTCCTCAGCCATGGACAGGCTGCGTATCCTGGGCAGATGGGCCTCCCCGGTGTCCAGAGGGAAGCTGCGCCAGCTGCCGGAGATGGTGTCGTACTCCGCCAGGAGGAAGCCGTCCTGGCTGTCCCGGCCCGCAAGCCATATGCTGTCTCCCAGGGTGGTCCAGGAATCGCACTTTTCAAGCTCCGCCGGAAAGGCTATCTCCCGGGGCACATAGGCCAGGGAGAGCTCTTCCCCCTCGCCCGCCCCGGCCGCAGTCTGAACATCCTCCGCCACATCCTCCATGCCAGGAGCCTCATCCTCCCCTCCCCGGCCGCAGCCGGAGACCAGCAGGGCGGCGGCCAGCAGCGCCGCCAGGAATTTCTTCTTCATCTTCTGCACCTCCGTGTTTCAAACTGTATACTGTTAAAGACGCAAAAGAGCCGGGCGTTTTGCAGCCCGGCAAAATTTTTGTCAGAGAGGAACTTAACAGACAGGCCCGGCGGATTCTGCCGCCGGGCCTTCAGACTGTCGAAAAACCATAAAATAAATGAAAAACAATAGAGCAGCGGGGGAGCGCGAGGGGGTAAGGCCCGCCTCGCATTTCAATAAGCCGCCACAGAAAAGCCTTGAAAATCAAGGCTTTTCGGGCGCAGCAGCATTTTGCCCTTGGCAAAATGCTTGGCGGGAGAAGCGCAGTCAAAAAAGTCTGTAAGGACTTTTTTGACAAGCTGCAGGCCCGGCGGATTCTGCCGCCGGGCCTTAAAAGCTTTGAGGGTTTTTGACCCTCGGCTCCTTAAGCCAGATATTTACGGAAAAAGTCCTCTATCCTGTCAAAGGGGATGACGTCCATTCTGCCGTACAGATCGGTGTGTACGGCCCCGGGTATGAGCAGCAGCTCCTTGTTGTCCCCCTGAAGCTGCTCAAAGGCGTCCCGGCTGAAATAGCAGGAGTGGGCCTTGTCCCCGTGGATGAGCAGTACGGCGCTGTCTATCTCGCCGATGTAGCTAAGAAGAGGCATGTTCAGGAAGGACAGGGAGGAAGTCACATTCCAGCCTTCATTGGAGTTCAGAGAACGGCTGTGATAGCCCCGGGGGGTCTTGTAGTAGTCGTAGTAGTCCTTTACGAAGAAGGGGGCGTCCTCGGGCAAGGGGTCCGCTACGCCGCCGGCCCGTTTGTAGGAGCCGTTTTTATAGTCCTCAGTGCGCTGGGCGTTGAGGGCCAGACGCTTTTGCCGCCGCTGCTCCGGGCTGTCCTCGCTGTCGAAGTAGCCCCTGGCGTTGACCCGGCTCATGTCGTACATGGTGGAGGCGACGGTGGCCCTCACCCTGGTGTCTATTGCCGCGGCGTTGAGGGCCATGCCGCCCCAGCCGCAGATGCCTATGAGCCCTATCCGCTCCGGGTCCGCCCCCTCGTGGAGAGAGAGAAAGTCCACCGCCGCCTGAAAGTCCTCGGTGTTGATGTCCGGGGAGGCCACGTATCTGGGGCAGCCGCCGCTCTCCCCGGTGAAGGAGGGGTCAAAGGCCAGAGTGAGAAAGCCCCGCTCCGCCATGGCCTGGGCGTAGAGCCCGGAGCACTGCTCCTTCACCGCCCCGAAGGGGCCGCAGACCGCCAGGGCGGGCAGCCTGCCCTCAGCCCCCTTGGGCCTGTACAGGTCCGCCGCCAGGCTTATGCCGTAGCGGTTGTGAAAACAGACCTTGCTCTGCTCCACCTTATCGCTTTTTGGGAAGGTCTTGTCCCATTCCATAGTCATGTTCAGCTTATCTTCCATTTGAATATCCTCCAAAAAACTTTATGAACAGGGGCCGCTCCTCGCCTTGACTTTCCCGCCGCCCTGTGTTACCCTCATGGTAACACCTAAAGCTGACTTTAGGTCAAGATGTTTTTTGCTTTTTATCTGCGAATTTACAGGAGGCTGCCATGTATACTATAGGCCAGGTGTCCCGGCTTTTCGGCGTACCCATATCCACCCTGCGCTATTACGACAAGGAGGGGCTTTTCCCCGGCCTGGAGCGCAGCTCCGGCATACGACGTTTCGGAGAGCAGGAGCTGGAGGCCCTGCGGGTGATAGAGTGCCTGAAACGCTCCGGCATGGAGATAAAGGATATCAAGCAGTTCATGCTCTGGTGCTCCCTGGGCAGAGAGACCTATGGGCAGCGGCTGGAGCTTTTCCGGCGGCAGAAGGCGGCGGTGGAGGCGGAGCTGAAAAAGCTGGAGAGGACCCTGGACATGCTGCGCTTCAAATGCTGGTATTATGAGCAGGCCCTGGCCCAGGGCGGCGAGGAGGGCCTGAAGGCCCTGCTGCCGGACGCCCTGCCGGAGGAGATACAGGGGGCCTATGACCGGGCCCATGCCGGGCTTTGAGGAGGACCTGGGGATGCTGAGAATAATATACGGCAAGGCGGGCGCCGGCAAGACCGCCGTGATAATGGAGGAGATAAAGCAGGCCGTGGAGCAAAAACAGGGCTCCCGCTTTCTGATAGTCCCGGAGCAGTACAGCCATGAGGCGGAGCGGGAGCTCTGCCGCCGCTGCGGGGACAGCCTCTCCCTCTACGGGGAGGTATTCAGCTTCACGGGCCTGGCCCGGCGCATGGCGGGCCGGGTGGGGGGCAGCGGCAAGCCCTACCTGGACAAGGGGGGGCGGCTGCTGTGCATGGCCCTGGCCCTTCGGGACATTGCCCCAAGGCTGAAGGTCTATTCCGCCGCCGGGCGGCGGCCGGAGCTCCAGGACATGCTGCTGCGGGAGCTGGACGAGCTGAAGACCGCCGTCATCGGCTCTCAGGAGCTGCTGACTGCGGCGGAGGACTGCCAGGGCAGCCTGGCCGACAAGCTCCGGGACATGGCCCTGGTACTGGAGGCCTATGACGCAGTGGTGAGTCGGGGCCATGCGGACCCGGCGGACCGGCTCACGGAGCTGGCGGAGCAGATAGGACTCAGCTCCCTGGACGAAAACACCTGGGTCTATGTGGACGGCTTTACCGACTTCACCCGCCAGGAGCTGGCGGTGCTCCTGGCCCTGATGAAAAAGGGGGTACAGCTCAGCGTCTGCCTGACCATGGACAGTCTGGAGGGAGACAGCGAGATATTCGAGCTATCCCGCCGCTCAGCCCGCTTCCTGCTGAGCCAGGCCCGGGAGCTGGGCCTGGAGGGCAGGCTGGAGCAGCTTCAGGGAGACGGGGGCAGGGCCCCGGCCCTCAGCTCCTTTAACGACAATATTTTCAGCTATACCCAGGAGAGCTTCCCCGGGGCGGAGGGCACGGTGGAGCTGTACCGGGCGGAGAGCGTCTCCGCCGAGTGTGAGCTGGCGGCCTCCCGGGCTTTGGAGCTGGTGCGGGACCGGGGCTGCCGCTGGCGGGATATCTCCGTGCTGGTCCGGGGCTTTGAGGACTACCGGGGAATTTTGGAGAGCGCTTTTCGCCATTACGGCGTCCCCCTGTATACCGCCAGGAAGAGCGACCTGCTCTCCCGGCCCCTGGCGGCCCTCATCAGCGGCGTATTTGAGATATACCAGTCCGGCTGGGGCGTGGACGAGGTGACAAGCTACCTGCGCACCGGCCTCACCGGCCTGGACAGGGACAGCTGCGACGAGCTGGAGAGCTATATCTTCACCTGGCAGCTGAGAGCTCCGGCCTGGGAGCGCAGCCGCAGCTGGCGGCAGCACCCGGAGGGCTACGGCATGGAATACGACGACGGGGCGGAGCAGCGGCTGGAGAGGATAAACGCTTCCCGGCGCTTCATAGCCCGGCCCCTGCTGGACTATTATAAAACCGCCGCCCAGGCGGAGACGGCCCTGGGCCAGGCCCGGGCCTTTGCCGCCCTGCTGGAAAAGCTGAAGCTGGGGGAGACTTTGGAGCGGCGCTCCGGGGAGCTCAATGAAGAGGGCCGGGAGGAGCTGGCGGCGGAGTACCGGCAGCTCTGGGACATAAGCGTCTCGGCCCTGGAGCAGTTTGCCGCCATATTGGGGGACAGCCCCATGGACATGGAGGAGTTCGGCAGGCTCTTCCTGCTGATGCTCTCAAAATACGATATCGGCACCATCCCCGTGTCTCTGGACCGGGTCAGCGCCGGAGACTTTGACCGCAACCGCCGCCGGAGCCTGAAGCACCTCATCGTGCTGGGGGCCTCCGATGAGCGCCTGCCCTATGTGGCGGAGCAGGCGGGGGTCTTCTCCCAGGAGGAGCGGCAGCGGCTGCTGGAGCTGGAGCTGGACCTGGGCGGCGGCGGAGAGGGGGAGCTGTGGCGGGAGTTCGCCCTGATATATAACGGCCTGAGCCTGCCCTCGGAGAGCCTGCTTTTAAGCTGCCCAATGACTGACGGAGGGGGAGGCGAGCTGCGCCCCGCCCTCGTCTTCAACCGTGCCGGGGCCATTTTCGGCCTGGAGGTGAAACGGGCGGAGCTGTCCCGGCTGCGCATGGCGGCGGAGGGCCCGGCCCTCAGCCTGGCGGCCTTTGCCCTAAAGGGCGGGGGCAGCCGGGAACAGGCGGCGGCGGAGTATTTCAGACAGAGGCAGCCGGAGCGCATGGCAAAGCTGGAGGCGGCGGCAAAGCTGGGCCGGGGCCGCCTGTCCCCTGCCATGGTGGAAAAGCTCTACGGCAAGCGCCTGCGCCTCAGCGCCTCCCGGATAGACAAGTTTGCCTCCTGCAAATTTGCCTATTTCTGCCAGTACGGCCTGAGGGCAAAGCCCGGCAGGCCCGCCAGCTTCAGTCCCCCGGAGATAGGCAGCTTCATGCACTACGTGCTGGAGAACACCGCCCGGGAGGTGAAGAGCCTGGGGGGCTTCAAGGCCGTGAGCCGGGAGGAGCTGCGCCGGCTCTGCGACAAATATATAGAACAGTTCGTAAAGGAGGAGCTGGAGGACTTCCGGGAGAAGTCCGGCCGCTTCGTGTATCTGTTCAACAGACTGAAAAAAGACGTGTACCAGGTGGTGGAGGACATGGCGGAGGAGCTGCGCCGCTCCGACTTTGAGCCTCTGGACTTTGAGCTGGACTTCTCCGACGCCCAAAACTTCCCGCCCATAGAGCTGGGAGAGGGGGAGGACCGCCTGGCGCTCAGCGGTATAGCCGACCGGGTGGACGGCTGGCTCCACGAGGGCAAGCTCTACATCCGGGTGGTGGACTACAAGACGGGAAAGAAAAAATTCAGCCTCTCCGACGTCTGCTACGGCATGGGCCTGCAGATGCTGCTGTACCTCTTTGCCCTGGAGCGGGACGGGGAGAAGCGCTACGGCCACGAGATAGTCCCCGCCGGGGTGATGTATGTCCCCGCCAGAAACGCCATGCTGAGCCTGAGCCGCTGCCCTGAGGATGGGGAGGCGGAGGAAAAGCGCCGGGAGGAGCTGCGCCGCAGCGGCCTGGTGCTGGAGGATATGGAGCTGCTGGAGGCCTGGGAGCAGGGAGAGGACAAGCAGTATATCCCGGTGAAGTTCCGCTCCGGCAAGCCCTCGGCGGAGTCCCTGGCCTCCCTGGAGCGCATGGGCATACTCAGGCAGCACATAGAGCGTAGCCTGCGGGGCATGGCCCGGCAGCTGCGCCAAGGCAGCATAGCCGCCGACCCCTATTACCGCAGCCAGCAGGAGAACGCCTGTCTCAACTGCGACTATTACGACGCCTGCCATTTCTCCGACGGGGAGAACGGGGAGAGCTGCCGCTATATGCCAAAGCTCTCGGGAGAGAAGGTCTGGGCAATGCTGGACGGAGGTGGAGAAGATGAGTGAATTTAGACCAACGCCGGCCCAAAAGGCGGCGATAGAGGCCCGGGGCAGCGCCCTGCTGGTGTCAGCCGGAGCGGGCAGCGGAAAGACCAGGGTGCTCACCGAGCGGCTCATGAGCCGCATCTGCGACGAGGAGCAGCCCCTGGACCTGGACCGCTTCCTGATAATCACCTTTACCCGGGCCGCCGCCGGGGAGCTGCGGGGCCGGATAATGGAAGAACTGGCCCAGCGCCTGGCCAGGGAGCCGGGGAACCGGCGGCTGCGACGGCAGAACGCCCTGTGCTCCCGGGCCCAGATAGGCACCATCCACAGCTTCTGCGCCTCCCTGCTCAGGGAGAACTGCCACCTGCTGGGCCTGAGCCCGGATTTCAAGATAGTGGACGAGGAGAGGGCCGAGGCCATGAAGCAGGCGGCCCTGGAGCGCCTGCTGGAAAAACGCTATGAGGACCCGGAGAGCTACCCGGGCTTTCTCACCCTGGCGGACACCGTGGGGGCGGGCCGCTCCGACGAGCGCCTGGCGGCCCTGGTGCTGAGTCTCCACAGCCGCATGCAGTGCCATGCCCGGCCGGAGGCCTGGGCACGGCAGCAGGTTTCCGCCCTGAGAGCTCCGGCGGAGGATGCAGGCCAGACCCCCTGGGGCCGGGAGATATTGGCCCAGGCCCTTAGTGTTGCCGCCTATTGGGCCGGGGAGCTGGACCGGCTCATGGAGCTCATGGCCAAAGAGGAGAAGATAAGCTCCGCCTATATGGACAGCTTTTCCCATACGGCGGAGGATATAAGAGAGCTGGGCCGCTGCCTGGAGATAGGCTGGGACCGGGCCAGGGCCTGCCTGCCGGTGAGCTTTGACCGGCTGAAAGGGCTGAGGAACTCCCCGGATGCGGCGCTGTCGGAGCTGCTGAAAGGCCGCCGGGAGGCCTGCAAAAAGGCTATGAAGGGCCTGGAGGAGCTGCTCTACGCCCCCTCCGGGCAGCTGCTGGAGGAGATGGAGCAGACCGCCCCGGCCATGGAGGCCCTGCTGGAGCTGACCCTGGATTTTGACAGGGAATTTGAAAAGGACAAGCGCCGCCGCTCCCTGGTGGACTATTCGGACCTGGAGCACTATGCCGCCCGGCTGCTCACCGACGAGGACGGACGGCCCACGGAGCTGGCCCGGCAGCTGTGGGAACGCTACGGGGAGATAATGGTGGACGAGTACCAGGACGTGAGCCGGGTCCAGGACGCCATCTTCCACGCCCTGTCCCGGGAGGGGAAGAACCTCTTCCTGGTGGGGGACGTGAAGCAGTCCATCTACCGCTTCCGTTTGGCGGACCCGGAGATATTCACCGAGAAGTATCTCAGCTATTCCGACGCCGAGGCGCCCGGCCTTCCCCGGCGCATACTGCTGAGAGAGAACTTCCGCTCCCGCCGGGAGATACTGGAGGGGGCCAACGCCGTCTTCTCCCTGTGCATGTCCCGGCGACTGGGGGACATGGACTATGACGAGGCCGCAGCTTTGAGATACGGGGCGGCCTATGAGGGCAGCGTGCCGCCCCCGGAGCTGCTGCTTCTGGACGCAGCCTCAGGGGATGAGGACAGCCCGGACAGGACCGCCCGGGAGGCGGCCTTTGTGGCGGAGAAGATAAAGTCGCTGGTGGAGGGGGGCTGCACCGTCTCCGGCAGGGAGGGCCCCCGGCCCCTGGAGTACGGGGATATAGCCATCCTCCTGCGCTCCGCCAATACGGCGGGGCCCAGCTACCGCCGCTGCCTCATGGAGCGGGGTATACCCGTGGCCTCCGTCCAGGGAGGGGACTATTTTGATTCCCTGGAGGTGTCCACCCTGGTGTCCCTGCTGGCGGTGCTGGACAATCCCCATAAGGACGTGCCCCTCATCGCCGTGCTCCGCTCCGGCGCCTTTGCCTTCAGTCCGGACGAGCTGACGGAGATACGCAGCGCCCACCGGCGGGGGGACTTCTACACCGCCCTGAAGGCCGCCGGAGAGAGCAGCGAAAAATGCCGGGACTTTCTTAAGCTGCTGGAGCAGCTGAGGGACCTGGCGGCGGACATGTCCATGGCGGAGCTGAGCTGGCTGCTGCTGGAGCGCCTGGACCTGCTGGCCCTGGGCAGCGCCATGGCCGACGGGGAGCGGCGGCGGGAGCGGCTGCTGGCCTTCATCGGTCTGGCGGAGCGTTACGAGAGCAGCGGCTACAGGGGGCTGCACCGCTTCGTGCTGTGGCTGAGGAAGCTGAGGGAAAAGGGCCAGGAGCCGGCCCTGGGTACCGCCGCCGGCTCGGCGGTGCAGATAATGAGCATACACAAGTCCAAGGGTCTGGAGTTCCCCGTGGTCTTTCTCTGCGACACGGCCCGGCGCTTCAACAAGCAGGACAGCCGGGACACGGTGCTGGTGCACCCGACGCTGGGCCTGGGCCCCAAGCTCACGGATACCCTCCGGGGGCTGGAGTACCCCACCCTGGCCAGAAACGCCATAAAACTGCGCCTGGAGCGGGAAATGCTGTCGGAGGAGATGCGCCTTTTGTACGTGGCCATGACCCGGGCCCGGGAGCGGCTGTTCATCACTGCGGCGGTGAAAAGGCCGGAGGAGGCCCTGGAGAAGGCCAGGCCCCTGGCCTCCCGGCCCATGGCCCCGGAGCTGCTGAGCCAGGCCCAGTCCATGGCGGACTGGCTCATATACGCCGCCCTGGCCGACGGCGGAGAGCGCCTGGGCCTGAGCCTGCCCCGGCAGGGAACCGGGGCGGAGGTGCCCGCAGTATCCGAGACGGCCCAAGAGTCTCCGGCGGCGGACCCGGCGGAGTTTAAAGAGCTGGAGCGGCAGCTGAGTTTCAGCTATACCCATGCTGCGGCGGAGGAGCTGCCCTCCAAGGTCACAGCCACGGAGCTGAAGGGCCAATGGGAGCCGGACGCCGAGGCGGTGGATCTCACGGAGAAGCCCGGGGGCGTGTTCCGTATGCCGGACTTTACCCGGGAGGAGCGGCCCCTCACCGGGGCGGAAAAGGGCGTGGCCACCCACCTGCTGCTGCAATATATGGACTTCTCCCGCAGCGGCAGCCTGGAGGAGATAGAGGAGGAGACCCGGCGTCTGTGCAGCCAGGGCTTCCTGTCCCGGAGAGAGGCCCAGGCGGTGGACCTGAAAGCGGTAAAAAAGCTCTTTGACTCCCCCCTGGGGCAGCGGATGAAGAGCTGCAAAAAGCTCTGGAGGGAGTTCAAGTTCTCCCTGCTGTGGGACGCCGGAGAGGTCTTCGGCAAGGCCCCGGGGGAGCGGCTGCTGCTCCAGGGCGTGGTGGACTGCTGCCTGGAGGAAGAGGAGGGCCTGGTGGTGATAGACTATAAGACCGACCGGGTGCGGACGGCGGAGGATGTTGCAAAGCGCAGCGCCTTCTATCGGGGGCAGCTGCTCAGCTATGCCGCCGCCATGGAGCGCATCCACGGGAAAAAGGTGAAGCAGTGCCTGCTGTATTTCATCTCGGCGGGAAAGACAGTGGAGATAAAGTAAATTTTGCAAAGGGACTTGCAATCCCGGCAGCGCTGTGTTACAATTCACTTTGCGTCTTGTAACTATGCTTTTTGCACAATCAAGATAGCCTTAGACGAGGAGATATGCCCCATGAAGGAAGGAATCCATCCCAAATACGAGCAGACCACCATCAGATGCGCCTGCGGCGCCGTCATCGAGACCGGCTCCACCAAGAAGAACATCACCGTTGAGATCTGCTCCAAGTGCCACCCCTTCTACACCGGCAAGCAGAAGCTGGTTGACACCAGCGGCCGTGTTGATAAGTTCAACAAGAAGTACGGCATCAAGTGATTGCTATATGAAAAAGCCCTGTCGCTGCGACAGGGCTTTTTCATATCTTGGACCTCTAAACAGCAAAAGCCCCGACTATCGGTCGGGGCTTGTTTTTATATGTTGCCGTTTTGGCTCCGCTCAGGCGGACACAGGGGGCTGATTGGCCTTCTTGGCGCCCAGATACTGGATGAGCACGATAACTGCCATGAGGGCGATACCGATGAGGTCGGTGACAAAGCCCGGGTCCATCATCATAAGGCCGGCCACACAAATGGCCATGCGGGCGGCCCAGTTGAGCTTGCGGTAGAGGTAGCCGTTCATGGCGGCGGCCACGCCGAAGATACCTATGAGAGAGGTGATGATTATCTGGATCACGCCTAGGGGGGTAACGTCTATAAGGAGCATAGCCGGGTTGAGACAGAAGATGTAAGGCACCACGAAGGCGCCGATAGCCAGCTTTGTGGCGTTGATGCCCGTCTTCATGGGGTTGGACTTGGCGATGGCGGAGCCGGCGTAGGCGGCCAGGGCCACAGGGGGAGTGATATCGGCCACGATACCGAAGTAGAACACGAAGAAGTGGGCCGCCATCTTGGGCACGCCGATGGTGATGAGGATGGGGGCGCAGGTAGAGGCCATGATGCAGTAGTTGGCGGTGGTGGGCACGCCCATGCCCAGGATGATGCAGCAGACCATGGTGAGGAACAGAGCCACCATCATGGGGTCTACCAGAGGCACGGCGTTGCTGGCGGCGATAACGGCGCCGATGAGCTTGGAGGCAAGGCCGGTAGCGGTGATGCAGCCGGCGATGATGCCCGCCATGGCGCAGGCCACGGCCACGGTGATGGTGCCCTTGCCGCCGGCCTCCAGAGCCTCCAGGATCTTGCCTATGGTGATGCGGTTGTCCTTGTCAAAGAGGCTGACCACGATAGCGCAGAGGATGGCGATGGTGGCGGAGAACTGCATGGTGCGGGTGTTGGTGGTCACCAGGGCCACCAGGACGATAAGGGGCAGCAGCAGGTAGAGCTTGGTCATCAGTTTGCCCAGAACGGGCAGCTCGGCCTTGTCTATGCCCTTGAGGCCGAGCTTTTTGGCCTCAAGATGCACGGCGATGAAGATGCCGGTGAAGTAGAGCACTGCGGGGAGTATGGCCCGGAGAGCTACTTCCGCATAGGTGACGTTCATGTATTCGGCCATGAGGAAGGCGGCGGCGCCCATGATGGGGGGCATTATCTGGCCCCCGGTGGAGGCGGCGGCTTCCACCGCTCCGGCAAACTCGCCCTTGTAGCCGGTCTTCTTCATCATGGGGATGGTGACGGAGCCGGTGGTGACGGTGTTGCCCACGGAGGAGCCGGAGACCATGCCGCAAAGGGCGGAGGAGATGACGGCCACCTTGGCCGGGCCGCCGGAGAAGCGACCCACCAGGGAGTTGGCCAGGTCGATAAAGAAGGCGGCGATGCCGGTGCGTTCAAGGAAGGCGCCGAAGATGATGAACACCACTATGTACTTGGCGCAGACCTGCACCGGGGTGCCCATGATGCCGCTGGTGGTGAAAAAGAGGGTGTAGAGCACCCGCTTCATGCCGATGCCGGTGGAGAAGGTGTAGATAAGCAGCACGCCGGCCACACAGAGAATGGGGATACCCACGCAGCGGCGGCACAGCTCCATGATGCACAGCAGGCCCACAACGCCCACGGTGACCTGGAACCAGGTCATTTTTGAGGCGCTGGTGAGCACCTTTACCAGGGCGTCGTAGCTGACACAGTAATACATAAAGCAGGCGGCGCCCACTATCATTATCACAAAGTCGAACCAGGGGATATAATTGTGACGCACGTGGTGCTTGCTGGCGGGATAGGTGAGATAACCCATGACTACCACCAAAGCTAGGAAAGCGGTGAGACGCTTTTCCAGAGCGGCCACGCTGAAGAGAGTGGAGTAGATGCAGTAGAGGGAGAAGACCACCATGACGCCCCGGATGATAAGAGCAGGCTTGCCCTCCCAAATCCTGGTGTTGGACTCCCTGTCGTACTTACGCATCAGCTTTTCTACGTCTTCGGCAGTGCCAACTTCTATGGTCTCTTCCACTTGGGTATCATGCTTGTGAAATACGGACATTCACTTTGCTCCTTTCGCTTGGGTTATACTATATATAAATATAATTCTGCACTAAAGCAGGGGAAAAATCAAGTTCAGAATGGAGGATATGTATCAAGAGAGCGTAAAGATTAGGAAATAAACAAAGGAAACGGTTGAATTCTGACTCAAAAATAAGGGCCCTAAATGACTTGAAAAGCTACGGCGCCTAAAAAGCGCCGTAGCTTTTTAACCGCTAAATCTCAGACGGCAGACGCAGCTTACTTGACGGAAGCTACCTCAATGCCCTTCTCGGAGAAGTACTTTGCCGCACCGGGATGATAGGGAACGTCGGTGATGCTGGAAGCGAAGCTCAGATCCAGCTCAGCGGCCTTGCCGTGCTGGAGCTGATCCACGTTGTCAAAAATGGTGGAGACGAAGGTGTAGACTGCGTCCTCGGAGACATCGTCACGGGCCAGGATGACGGCGGCGATAGCCACGGTCTGGGCATCCTCAGGCATACCGTAGGTGTCGGCGGTAACGGTGTACTTGCTGTAGTAGGGAGACTTGGCGATGAGCTGGTCGATATGCTCGTCATCAATGCTCACCAGGTAGACCTGGCCGCCGGTGGAGAGGTCGGTGATAGCGGTGGTGGGGGCGCCGGCAACGATGAAGGCGGCGTCTATCTTACCGTCCTTCAGGCTCTCTGCGCTGTCGCCGAAGCTCTGGTAGACGGGGTTGATGTCGGCCTCGGTCATGCCGTAGACACCCAGGACGTCGATGGCGTTGTAGTAAACGCCGGAGCCCAGAGCGCCGATGGATACGCTCTTGCCGCGGAGGTCCTCAACGGTCTTGATGTCGGGGTTCATGGTGACGATCTGGACCTGCTCCATGTACAGGGAAGCCACAACGGAGAAGCTGGTGACTTCGCCGGTCTCGGCAAAGAGGTTGGTGCCGGCGTAGGCGTAGCTCATAACGTCGGACTGGCAGAAGCCCAGCTGATAGGAGCCTGCATCCATGTCCTCGATGTTGGCCTGGGAGCCGTTGCTGGTGACGGCGGTGACGGAAAGGTCGGTGTTGGCGGAAACATACTGGGCTATAACGCTGCCGAAACCGTAGTAGGTGCCGGTCTCACCGCCGGTGGTGAAAGTCAGTGTTTCGCCTTTGCTGCCGCCTCCGCAGGCGCACAGGGCAAACACCATGCACAAAAGTGCAACGATTGCGATGATCTTTTTCATACTTGACCTCCTGAATTAGTCTCCCGAGAGAAACAAAAAATTTAATGTGCGTAATGCAATTAGCTCTTGCATTACGCTTTATCTGCGTTTATAATACAACCGAAAGTTGAGAAAAGCAATAGTTTTTTTGAAAGCCGGCAACAGTTTTTTCATACATTTGCATAAGTAACAGAAAACCAAGGAAATATATAGGCTGTATTGTGCACAATGCAAGAAAATTTTTAGCGACATTCAGGACTTGACAAAAAAATAACGGCAAATATTGGAATTGGCTTTCGGGGAGCTCAGGGTCCCCCGCAGCCGGATAAGCGGAGAAAGGGCAAATGGATTTTTCACTGTTAAAGAGTTTTATAGCCGTAGCCGACGAGAAAAGCATATCGGTGGCGGCCCAGCATCTGTTCATATCCCAGCAGTCTCTCTCCAAGCAGATAGCCAAGCTGGAGGAGGAGCTGGGCACCCAGCTTTTTGTGCGCAGCCGCCCTCTGGGCCTTACCAGGGACGGGCTGCAGTTTTTGCGGGTAGCCAAGGAGATACTGCATTTAAAGCAGCAGTATGAGGAGAACACCAACCGGGGCAGCGCCGGCAGCCAGTACATCCACATGGGCATAGAGCACACGGTGGCCCGGGCGGTGCTGCCTTATGTGCTGCCGGTCTATCTCCGGGGGCACCCGGAAACCTATGTGAAAATGAACGAGGCCTCCCCGGAGGTGCTGCAAAAGGCGGTGACCCATGACGGGGTAGACCTGGTGATAGGCTCCATAACCAGCACGCCGGACAGCTATGAGACTGTGGAGCTGTGCAAAAAGGAGCAGCTGCTGGTGGTGCCCAGAAGCATAATGGAGGCCTTGGCCGGGAAAGACAGCGAGAGCATAGCGGAGAACTTTTCCCAGTGCGCAGACCTGCGGTATTTTGAAAAGGCGCCCTTCATCAAGATACCGCCCCAATCTTCCGGCGGCCGCACCCTGACCAGCTATCTCAAGTACTATGACATAAATCCCGGCTTTGTGTGTGAGCTGACGAATATGGAAAACGCCTTCCAGCTGGCCAACAGCGGCCTGGGAGTGTTGGTGTATCCCCGTATTTTCTGGGACCTGGTGGGCCGGGAGCTGCAAAACGACTATCTGAAAAATATTTACGTTTTTCCCCTGCCCTACCTGCCGGATATCGACAGGGTCTGCGCCTATTTCCACAAGGAGCGGGTGCTCCACGGCGGTACTCAGGAGCTGCTGGACACTTTCAAAAAGTTCTTTTCCGACTACTCCGGCGGCGCTCTGGAGGCCTGGGCGAACAAATAAAAACTGTATCTGTAAAAGGACAGCCCCCGCTCCGCAGCTGCGAAGCGGGGGCTGTAGTATTTATATTGGTTCTTATTTCAGGTCGAAATTCTTTTCGTAGGCGGCGATGACCGCTTCAATGACTGCGCTGCGGAAACCGCACTTCTCCAGAGTGCGCACGCCCTGGATGGTGGTGCCGCCGGGGGAGCACACGGCGTCCTTCAGCTCCCCGGGGTGCCTGCCGCTCTCCAGCGCCAGGACCGCCGAACCCAGGAGCATCTGGGCAGCCAGCTCCATGGCGGCGGAACGGGGCAAACCGCAGGCCACTCCTCCGTCCGCCAGGGCCTCAATGAACATATCCGCAAAGGCGGGGCCGCAGCCGGAGACGGAGGAGCCGGCGTCGATGAGCCGCTCTTCCAGGCGGGTAAAGCGTCCCGCCCCGGACATGAGCTCCAGGAACTCCTCCAGCTGAGCTTCCGTGACCCCTGGGCCCGGAGCGTAGAGTATCATGCCCCGGCCTATAGAGGCGGGGGTGTTGGGCATTATGCGTATCACCGGCCACTTTATGCCGGAGAGCTGCTGGACCTTTTCGATGGAGGTGCCGGCGGCCATGCTCACCAGCACGAAGGGCTCCCCCCTCCCGGCCAGTACCGGGGCCAGCTGGGCCAGCACGCCGGGGAGCATCTGGGGCTTGACTCCCAAAAAGATATAGTCTGCCCGGGCGGCAATGCTGAGATTGTCCGAAACGGTGGCTCCCAGTTCCTCAGCCAGCTTCTCGGCCTTTTCCCGGCTGCGGTTTGCCAGCAGCATGGAAGAGCCGGGGACCTTGAGGGCGGCGGCTCTTGCCAGGGCTCCGCCCATATTCCCCACGCCGATGAATCCCAAAATAGCCATGCTTATTCCTCCTGTCCTTTTTTGACTACCTTCCGCTCCACATATTGGGGCGAGGCGTTGACGCACATGAATATGCGCCCCACATATTCTCCCACAAGACCCATCACCAGCAGGATGATACCGCCCAGGATGAGCAGCAGGGCGGTGGTGGAGCTCCAGCCCATGGGGGCCATATGGACGGTGAAGTATCTGATAACGATGACCAGGGCATAGATAAAGCCGATAAGGGCCGTAAGGCAGCCCAGGTAGCTGGCCATGCGCAGGGGCTTGATGGAGAAGGAGGTGAAGCCGTTCATCCACAGGTTCAGCAGCTTGCTGAGGTTATAGCCGGAGCGGCCCTCCTGGCGCTGCCGGTGGTTCACCGGCACGTTGCAGATGTTTTTGGTGGAGCGGAGCACCAGGCCCATAATATAGGGGAAGCAGTGCTCATAACGGAGCATCTCGTCTACGATAAAGCGCTGGGCGGCAAAATAGCTGGTGAGGTATAGCTCCTTAGGCTTGCCCAGCATTATCTCCGTCATTTTGCCGTTGAGCCAGCTGCCGAAGTTGCGGAAAAAGCTGTGCTGCTTGTGGTGGCCGTAGGAGGCGTAGACCACGTCGTAGCCCTCCTCCAGTTTTGAAAGGAGCTTGCCCACCTCGTTGGCGGGGGTCTGGCCGTCGTCGTCCAGGCAGACTATATAATCCCCGCAGCTGTGGTGGAAGCCGGCCATGATGGCGGCGTGCTGGCCGAAGTTCTTGGCCAGGTCCACGGCAGTGATGCGGCTGTCCCGCCGGGCAAGGCCCTCTATTACGGAGAAGGTATCGTCCGGGGAGCTGTCGTTCACAAGAACTATCTCGTACTCATATCCGGGCAGGGCCTCCATTGCGGAGTTTATCTCTTCCACAACGGCAGAGACGGTGGAAGCCGAGCGGTAACAGGGTATGACGAAAGATACAAGTTTCATGGTCGGCACCTCGTCAGTTCAAATCGAAATCCACGTGGCCCAGGACCTCCAGCATTTCCTCCATGGTATCGGCAGAGAGGATGTAGAAGCCGTAGCGGGTGGAGCTGTCCCTTATCTCCCGGCCGTCCAGGGGCAGTATATCGCTTGTGCGGTATACATTCCCGGGATAAGTGCGGCGTATAAACTCCAGATCGTCCAGGTCCCGCTGGCTGAAGATAAAACGAATGGCGGAAAAGCGGGGGGCGTGGCGGGGCGAGAGCCGGGGCGCTTTGCCGCAGGCCACGTCCACGCAGGCCCGGACGAAATCCACGCCCCTGCTGATGTATACCAGGTCGGAGCCTATGCAGTCCCCGCCCATGCGTCCCCCGCATTCTATAATGCGTATGGTCCCCTCCTCATCTATCTTCAGCTCCGTGTGGGAGGCGCCGAAGCGTATGCCCAGGCAGTCCAGCACCCGGGGCACCAGCTCCTTTATACGGCGGAGAGTATCGTCGGTCATATGAAGGGGGGGCTGGAGATGCCCCGTCTCCACAAAGAGGGGGGCGCCGGTGGTGAATTTCTCGGTGCAGGCCAGGAAATGGTGTTCCCCCTGCCAGGAGACGTATTCTATGCTGTATTCCCTGCCGGGGGCAAATTCCTCCACCAGGGCCTTGTTTTCAAAGGAATGGCCCATGGCCTTCTCTATGGCCCATGAGAGCTGGGAGGGCTCGGCCAGCTTGAAGACGCCCCGGCTGCCGGAGCGGTCCGTGGGCTTCACTATGACCGGGTATTCCAGGTCCAGTTCCAGGGCCTCGTCAGGGGAGGACACCAGGCGGCTCTTGCAGGAGGGCAACCCGGCCTTTTCAAAAGCCAGGCGCATAAGGTGCTTGTTGGTGGCGGCCAGGGCGCTCTCCATACCGTTGCCGGTGAGGCCCAGCTTTTCTGCCAGATAATTTACCGTTATGGCCGCCAGGTCCGAGCCTATGGACACCACCCCCACCGGGGAGAGCATGCGGCAGATACCCAGTATCCTGTCCAGCTCCACTATGCTTATGGGGTAGAAATAGTCGGCGGTCCGCTCCCCCACGTCGCCGCTCTGCCAGGCGAAGACATGGGTGGTGTAACCCATATCCTTTGCGGCCAAAATGAGGGGGTCCTGGAACTCGTTTGCGCCGATAATTACAATGTTTTTTCTCTTTTTATCCATGGCGGCTCCAATCAAAGGGTAAAGATGATTATGCCTAAAAGTATGAGGAACAGGGCAAAGAGCTTGCGGCGGCCTACCTTTTCCTTGAAAATAGTGACGCCGAAAACGGTGACGAAGATATAGGAGCTGCTCTCGAAGGCGGGGCTCATGCTCAGGGGCAGCTTCTTGTAGGCCAGCATGGTCAGCAGGGTGCTGCCGAAGAACATGCCGTAGGCCAGGATGACCGGGAGGTTCAGGTATTCCCGCAGGAAGCTTTTATGCTCCGTGAGGGAGGCTTTTTTCAAAACCGTCTGGGAAACGGAGGAGACGAAGACGCTGAAAAAGCCGATGAAAAGATAGGGCAGCATTTCCCCCGTCATGGCTGCACCTCCCCGTCTTTTTCGGGCTGTACGAAGAGTATGACGCCCGCCACGGCCAGGGCGCAGCCTATGAGCTGGTTGAGCCGTATCTGTTCTTTGAAGAGCAGGGCGCCGAAGACCAGGCTCCACACCAGGGTCACCGCCTTATTGGCGAAGGCCACGGTGAGGGGCAGGCGCTTGAGTATCTGCTGCCAGCCCAGGGCATAGACCACCAGTATGCAGAACATACCGCCGTAGTACAGGCAGAATTTAAAACTGAGGAAGCTCTCCGCCGCCGCCAGCTTGGAAAGCACTGAAGACAGGGAGTAGAACAGCAGCAGCAGGTGCAGGGCCACGAAGACTTTTTTATCCGTTTTTTCCATGCTCAGCTCTCACTGTCCTTTTTTTTGACCACCTGCCGCTCCACGAACTGGGGCGAGGCGTTGATGCACATGTATATCCGGCCGATGTATTCTCCGATAAGGCCCAGCACCACCAGAATGATGCCCCCCAGCACCAGCTGCAGGGCCATGGTGGAGCTCCAGCCTTCCAGGATGCTGCTGTCGGTGAAGTAATTTATGACGATGGTCAGGGCGTAGATAAAGCCCAGAAAGGCGGTGAGGGCCCCGGCATAGGTGGCCAGGCGCAGAGGCTTTACCGAGAAGGAGGTGAAGCCGTTCATCCACAGGGCGATGAGCTTGCCGATGGTGTAGCCGGACTCGCCCTGCTGCCGCTGCCGGTGATTGACGGGGACGGCGGCGAAGTTGTTGCTGGAGCGCAGGACCAGACCGTCGATATAGGGGTAGCAGTTGCTGTATCTAAGGATGTCGTTCAGCACGAAGCGGCGCATGGCGAAATAGCTGGTGAGGGTCAGATCCTTGGGCTTGCCCAGCATTATTTCCGTCATAAGCCCGTTGAACTTGCTGCCCAGGTTCCTGAAACGGGAATGCTGCTTGTGCTCGTAGGAGGCATAGACCACGTCGTAGCCCTCCTCCAGCTTTGAAAGGAGCTTGCCCACCTCGTCGGCGGGAGTCTGGCCGTCGTCATCCAGACAGACGATTATATCCCCCCGGCAATGGTGGAAGCCGGACATCAGCGCCCCGTGCTGGCCGAAATTCCTGGACAGGTCCACGGCTGTGATGTGCCCGTCCTTTTCGGCGAGAGAGGCAATGACGGCAAAGGTGCCGTCCGGGGAACTGTCGTTGACCAATACTATCTCATAGCCGTACTGGGGAAGGGCGGCCATGGCGGCCTCTATCTCTTCCACTACGGAGCCTATGGTGCCTTCCGAGCGGTAGCAGGGTATGACAAAGGAGACCAGCTTCATACCTCACCCTCCTTGTTTACTATAGCCATCATGATCACGTCCCTGAACTCCCCGTCCAGCTTCACCATGTCCCTGAAGACGCCCTCGGTGACGAAACCGGCCTTCTCGTAGCTGCGCCGGGCGATATCGTTGCCCCCCAGCACCCGGAGACTGATCCTGTGCAGCTTCAGCACATCCAGGCCGAAGCGGGTAAAGAGCCGGGCAGTCTCGGTGCCCAGGCCCCGGCCCAGGCAGTCCTCCTCACCGATGAAGATGCCGTATTCGGCGCTTTCGTTGGCCGGGTCCACGTCCCGGTAATATACGCTGCCCACGGGGCGGCGGCCGGGATTTTCCAGGATGATGTACTGGATGACCTGGCCGGTGTCCACCTTGGTCCTGAGCCAGTTCTCATGGAGCTCAGGGGTAAAGGGCTGGCGGAAAATGAAGTGCATGTATACCGAGGGCTTGTTGCGCCAGGCCACGATAAGGGGCGTATCCTGGCGGCTTATTGGGCGTAGGGAGACCTTTTCGCCGTTTATCACCGGCAGGTCGCAGGGGGCAAAAGAGTTCATGATTTCCTCCCGTCTAGTTAATTCGTTCATAGAGAAGGCCCCAGTTCTCCATCTGCCCGGCCGGGCGGAACAGGTCCGCCGGAGGCTCCGGGTCGCCGGGACGGCGGAGAATATAGTCTATTCCCCGGCTCACGTCATAGCCCTCGTAGAGCCCGGCGGAAATACCGGCCTGGGGGGGCACGCTCATTGCCAGGGCCAGGGGATAGCTGTCTCCGTAAAGGGCCAGCGTACAGGGCTGGGAGTCAAAGAGCGCAGAGCAGTCGCTGACCATAGAGTCCGTGTCAAAAAACCTGTCGTCCGTGGAGACATGGATATAGGCTTCCGGGGCCATGAGCATGCCGAAGAGGACTATGCCTGCAAGGCAGCGGCGGCAGCCTGTGGTGCATTTCTCCCGGTGCAGCAGCAGCCAGGAGACGGCAAAATACATTATTGGAGCCAGGGTCCTGTAATCCCGCCAGTCGAACACGTCGTACAGAAATACCACAAGAAACAGGCAGCCTGCGGCAATGCCAAGTATGCCCGCCCAATCCCAGTTCCAGCCAAGGCGCAGGCGGCCGTTGTCCTTTCTGCGGAAGAAGCCGAGCACCAGCAGCAGCGCCAGGAGGAAGATATACTGATATCTTGCAAAAGCCTGGGGCAGGGACTTGTCCGAAGTGGGGTCAAGGAGACGGCCCAGGTTCTTCAGCCCATTTTGCAGCACCATGGACAGGACCTCTCCATAAGAAGAGCAGTAGCTGAGGCTGGACATAAAATCCGGGTAAGGGGAAATGAAGGCGTTCACAAAGCGGTTGAGCGCCAGCACGCCGGCTGCGTAGACCGCCAGCAGGAGAAACAGTCTGGGCCGGAACTTGTTCCCGGCCAGAATAAATATTGCAGGGATAAAAAGCGCCACATTGCTGAGCCTGAGCAGGGCGCAGTAGCCCCCTGCCGCAAGGACCCAGAAGAGCCGGAGGAGAGAGGGCTTTTTTTGGTACCTGTATAGAAAGGCCATGTAGAGGATGCCGCCGGCGTAACAGGGTATCTCCATCATGGAGACGTTCATATATCTCACCAGCGGCGGAAAAAGCAGGGTGAATACCGCCAGCAGCAGAGCGGTCTTGGCCTCCGGCCGTACCAGGAGACAGAAAAGAGCAATAGCCGCCGTCAGAAGGAGGAAGTTGGCGATGACGATGGCGCTCTCATTCACCGGGAAGAGCAGCGCATACCACAGCCAGGCGGCCAGGGGCCCCAGACCGTGGGATTCCAGAGGTCCGATAGGGGCGCTCTTGCCGGGAAGGCCCCCGGTGGGACCGAAGCCAAAGCCGCAGCGGCTGATGGAAAACAGCTCCCGCCAGTAGCCTATCTCATCGTTGAAGACGGGCTTGGAGAGAAACATGTTCTGCCCGGACAGCAGGGACAGGACCAGCATTATAATAAGGGGTGAACAGACAAAAAGCAGACAGGCTGATATCCTGGCCAGCTGCTTTTTATCGCTGAGCCTCAACATCATACGGAGCTTCCTCAATCCCCGTAAAACTCCCGGACGGCATTTATGACGGCCTGCCTGTCCTCGTCGCTGAGGCCGAAGTACAGGGGCAGACGCAGCAGCCTGTCGGACTGGGAGGTAGTGTACAGGTCTTCTCCCTCAAAGCGGCCGAACCTGAGCCCGGCAGGGGCGGAGTGCAGCGGCACGTAGTGGAACACCGCCAGGATGTCCCGCTGTTTCAGGTACGCTATCAGGGCGGTCCTCTCCTCCAGGTCCTTTGCCTTTATATAGAACATGTGGGCGTTGTGGACGCAGCCTTCCGGGACGGTGGGCAGCTCCAGCTTGCCGGAGCGGGCCAGGGGCAGGAAGGCCTCCCAATATTCGTTCCAGCTGTGAAGGCGGTCGTCGTTTATCTCATCGGCCCGAAGGAGCTGGGCCCAGAGATAGGCGGCGTTGAGCTCGCTGGGCAGATAGCTGTCGCCGAAGTCCACCCAGGTGTACTTGTCCACCTGGCCCCGGAAGAACTTGGAGCGGTTGGTGCCCTTTTCCCGGAGTATCTCCGCCCGCTCGTTGTACTGGGGATTGTTTATCAGCAGGGCTCCGCCCTCGCCCATGGAGTAGTTCTTGGTCTCGTGGAAGGAGAAGCAGCCCATATCGCCTATGGTGCCCAGGGCCCGGCCCTTGTAAGTGCTCATGACTCCCTGAGCGGCATCCTCCACCACCTTCAGGCCGTGGCGGCGGGCGATGTCCATGATGGCGTCCATCTCGCAGGCCACGCCGGCATAGTGCATGGGCACGATGACCCTGGTCTTTTCGGTGACGGCGGCCTCTATCTTTGTCTCGTCGATATTCATGGTGTCGGGCCGCACGTCCACGAACACCAGTTTGGCCCCGGCCAGCACGAAGGCGGTGGCGGTGCTGGAGAAGGTGAAGCTGGGGAGTATGACCTCGTCCCCCGGCTCAAGCTCGCACAGCAGGGCCGCCATATCCAGGGCGGTGGTACCGCTGGTGGTGAGCAGAGCCTTCTGGGCATGGAAGCGCTCCTCCAGCCAACGGCTGCATTTTTTGGTAAATTCCCCATCACCGCATATCTTGTGGCTGGCGATGGCCTGGCGGATGTATTCCAGCTCGTCGCCGGTGCAGGGAGGCACGTTGAAAGGTATCATCATTCATCCCCCATATCAGACTTTATTTTTGGGAAAACACTGTTATTCAATATAATAACCAATACATTATACCACAGATTTCAGCAATTACAAGGCAAAGATACCCGGGGAGCGGACCGGGAGCGCAAAGATAAGGGGCGGGCCCGCTCCCCGGCCGTTAAGATTTAGGTAAACCGATTGACAAAGAGAGGGGGGGATGTTAAGATTTTACTAAACTGTGAACAAAAACTGCCGGGGAAAAGCCATGAACGAAAGAAAGAAAAGCGTAGTCACCATAGACGAAGTGGCGAAATTGTGCGGGGTGTCGAAGACCACGGTGTCCAGGTTCCTCAACGGCAAATATGAGAACATGTCCGAGAAGACCAGGGAGCAGATAAGCCGGGTCATAGCCCAGGTAAACTACCACCCCAACCGCTCCGCCCAGCGGCTCAAGGCCGGGTGCAGCATGCTCATCGGCTGCGTCATCGGGGATATAAGCAGCCCTTTTTCCGCCCTGCTTTTAAAGGGAATAAGCGCAGTGTGCGAGGAGGCGGGCTATCAGGTGCTCTTTGCCGACAGCGGGGAGGACCCGGTCCGGGAGCGGCGGGCGATGATGGGCTTTTTGGGCAACCGGGTGGACGGGCTGATAGTCAACACCTGCGGCGGCAACGATGAATTTTTGCTGGAGCTGCAAAGGCGGGGCGTCTGCCTTGCCCTGGCGGACCGAAAGCTTATGAGCTCCGACGAGATAGACACCGTCACCGTCCCCAATGAAAGCGCCGCCTATGACTGTACCGATTTTCTGCTGAAGCGGGGCTATACCCGGGTGGGCTTTTTCTCCGAGACCATAGGCACGATAGCCCCCCGCATCCTCCGCCGCCGGGGATATGAGCGGGCGGTGAGGGAGCTGAGCGGGGCCGGGCCGGAGCTGTACGAATTTGCCCCCGGGGACCTGGAGGGCTGCAAGAGCTGCCTGCGCAGCTTCCGGGACAAGTACCCGGAAGAGCGCATTGCCATCCTCTCCGCCAACGGGGCCAGCGCCCGCAGACTGCTGATAGCCATGAAGGAGCTGGACCTGGAGCCGGGATACAGTCTGGGCCTGTGTACCTTTGACGACTGGGACTGGCTGAAGATAGCAAGACCCAGGGTGAGCGCCGTGGCCATGGCATCGGAGACCGTAGGGGCAAAGGCTGCACAGCTGCTGCTGGAGCGTATCAGCGGCAGCCGCCCCAGGGGGGCAAAAGCCGTCAGTCTGGAGCTGTCCACCAGACTCATAGTCAGGGAATCCACGCCCTCCCGGGATGAAGGCTGAGAGCCGCATGAAAGGTACAGAAAAGATATGTTCAATTAAAAACATCCGTGGGTTTTCACCCACGGATGTTTATTTTGAATTTTACGGAAAGCATCAGGTCCCCACCCTATTCAAACATTGTAAAATCTATATCGTCGGCTGCCATCTGCAAGGAGCCGGCGTCGCCCTCTCCGCCCACTTCCACTATCACATAGGCCTTGTCCGTCTCATAGAGTATGCTGCTGTAGGAGAGGACAGGGTAGTCAATGGGTCCGCCGGGAACGATGTACACCTGTTCTCCGCAGGCGCTGTCATAGGCCCAGCCCTCCAGCTCCGGGTTCACCACCGGCTGGATAAGAGGATAGAAGGCGCCCTTGGGGATGTAGTGGACACGGTATCCGCCGTGGAAGGCGGCTATCATGGCATAGGCGGCGCCGTTGTCGTAGGCGATGGAATCGGTTATTATGCCCTCGGAGCTGAAACTGCCGGTGCCGAAAAGCTCATACATCTCCTCGCCGCTGTATTCCCGGCCTGTCTCTCCGCCTATGCGAAATCCCCCCATATAAGATACACACCCGTCGGCGATCTCCATATTTGCAATGACGGCGGTGTTGTTTATGGGATATAGCAAATCGGGATATTTTTCCGCTACCCGATCCCGGAAAGACAGAATGTTTTCATCGGCTGCTGCGGAAAAGCCGTTGAAATAGTTGTACATCATGGTGCCCTCCACAGTACCCGTATTCTCCGGCAGGGCGCCTGCGTACTCACAGACCAAACTGCGAAACTCGGCGGAGGCCTTGTATTCGTCGGTGGCCAGCCAGTCCGTCATGGTCATCAGCCCCTCCTTGGGCTTGGCCTGGGCCGCCTCCACCTTGAGGACGCTGTCCAGATCCAGATCATCTCCGCCCCGGGCGGCGATATCAAAGTCGAACTGGTCCGCCAGCAGCTCCGCCTGCTCCCGGCTGTCGGCCCCGGCATAGACTGTAAAGATATAGTCCCCCTTCTCACAGAAGATGAACAGCCCGCAGTCCCCGGTAGCCTGGCTGGGCAGGGTGTTCCGGGCCAGGTTCAGCTCGTCCCCGGAGGCGTTTATATATTGCCATTCCTCATAATCGCCGCTGTTGAATACAAGTCCCAGGCTGGGGTCCAGCGCTCCCTTCCGGCCCCGGATGAAGCTGAGTACATGCTCCTGCTCCCCGGCGGTGACATAGCCCTCAAACTTATAGGAGCCGTCCTCATAGAGATACATGGGGCTGAGGCTGTTGTCCGAGAGCACAAAGGGCTGGCAGCCGCTGACCTTGTAGAACTTGGCGTCGGTGGGCGGCGCATACATCCGGCTGTGGAGTTTCACATTATATTTCTCGCTTATCTCCAGCAGCTTGTCCAGCATGGCCTGGTCGTAAGCCCCGTATATCATGTAGTAGCTCTCCATCAGCTCGTCCCCGCCCAGCCAGCTCAGGTCGGCGTCGTTGGAGAAGCTGTGCCGGGAAACATACTCGTTGCGGAAAGCCACCCATTCTGCATGGGCCTGGGCCTCCGGGCTGCCGGCAATGCCGTTCATGCTGATATAGCCCTCCACCGGCGTCTCCTCGCCTATAATAAGGGACACGCTGGTGGGCTCCGCCGGTTCTGTTATGCGCTGGGCCAGGCCGAACCAGCCGGCGGCGTAGGCCACGGCGCAGAGGGCGGCGAAGAGGGAAACTATCACCGCCGCAATGAGGAGCGTGCGTCCGGCCTTCCGGGGAGCGGAAGAGCGGCGGGTCCTCAGGGCCGGGGCGGCCTCCAGAATGTATCTTTCGTCGATATGCTCCAGCATATCCAAAATTCGCTGCTGTTTCACAGGGAGATCCCCTCCTTTTCCAAAAGCAGCCTCAGCTTGTCCCTGGAGCGCAGCAGGGACATCTTCACATTGCTCTCGCTAATATTGAGGTCGGCGGCTATCTCCTTCACCGGGCTGAGATACCAGTAACGGCGCAGGAAAATTTTCCGCTGACCCACCGGCAGGGTGGAGAGGAAATGGTTCAGCAGCTGAGCCAGGCTCAAATCGTCCACCAGCCGGTCGGAGCCGTCCCGGGCGGGGACGCAGTCCCCCAGCTCCTCCAGGGCCAGGGGCACCTGGCCGAAGTTCCGCTTGGCGGCGGAGAGGCGACCGAACCGATTCAGGGCGATGTTCCGGGTGATGCGGCCTATGTAGCTTTTCAGCGCCTGGGGGCGCTTGGTGGGTATGCTGTTCCAGACGCCCAGGTAGGCGTCGTTGACGCACTCCTCGCTGTCCTCCCGGTCCCGGAGAATGTTCCGGGCTATGTAACGGCAGTAGGCGCCGTATTTGTTTTCCGTCTCCGCAATGGCGGACTCCGAGCGCTGCCAGTACAGTTCTACTATCTCTCTGTCTTCCATGGGCTTCCCTCCATCCTTCGGTGTTAAAGGCCTTTCACTTATATACTCAGGAAAAATTCCTTCCCGGTCACAGCGATCTGAAAATTTTTTCCCACTTTATTTTACTTTGGATGGGAGAGAAAGGCAAATTGTAAATACAGGCAGAGAAATAGTATAATCTTTACGGAAAGTTGATGCGGCCTTGACAGAATCGTCGAACAGGGCATATACTTTTGGCGAATGTATATATGGAGGAGGTCTTACTTTGTCCATACTGCATAAAGCCCGGCACGACACCGACATGACCCATGGCAGCATATCCCGTCTGCTCTTTGCTTTTGCGGTGCCGCTGATGCTGGGCAACCTTTTTCAGCAGCTGTATAATACCGTGGATTCCCTGATAGTGGGAAACTTTGTCAGCAAGCAGGCCCTGGCGGCGGTGGGCTGCACCGGGCCCATAATCAATACCCTTATCGGCCTGTTCAGCGGTCTTGCCGCCGGGGCCTCGGTGGTGATCTCCCAGTACTACGGGGCCAAGGACGAGGAGAAGCTGGGCAAGGCGGTACATACCACGGTGATGATAACCCTTATCACCTGCGTGGTGCTCACGGTAGTGGGTGTCTGGGCAACACCTCTCATGCTCCGGCTCATGGACACTCCGGCGGATGTCATCCTGGAGGCGGAGCTCTACCTGCGCATCTACTTCGGCGGGGTGTCCGGGCTGCTGCTGTATAATATAGGCTCAGGCATACTCCGGGCTGTGGGGGACTCCACCCGGCCCCTGTATTTCCTCATATTTTCCGCCGTGATGAACACGGTGCTGGACCTGTTCTTTGTGGCGGTTTTGAAGCAGGGCATTGCCGGCGCCGCCATTGCCACCATAATCTCCCAGTTCGTCTCCGCCATACTGGTGATGCTGCTTCTGCTGCGCTCCAAGGAGCCCTACCGCCTGGCCCTCTCCCGGCTGCGCATGCACAAGGGCATGCTCCGGCGCATCTGCAACATAGGCATACCCTCCTCCCTGCAAATGGGCATAACCGCCTTTTCCAATATCTTCGTCATGGGCTATATCAACCACTTTGAAAGCTCCTGCATGGCGGGCTGGACCGCCTACAACAAGCTGGACGCTTTGGCCATGCTGCCCATGCAGAGCCTGTCCCTGGCCCTGACCACCTTTGTGGGCCAGAACCTGGGGGCGGGAGATTTGAAGCGGGCCAAGGCAGGGCCCCGCTACGGAATGATAATGGGCCTTATTGTCACGGTCATCATCCTGGTGCCCATGATGATCTTTGCCCCCCAGCTCACGGCCCTGTTCAACGGCGACGCCGACGTCATAGAATTTGGCACGCTGTTTGTGCGCATATGCTCTCCCTTCTACATTGCCTTTGTGATAAACCAGGTGTATTCCGGGGCCCTCCGGGGAGCCGGGGACACCAAGAACACCATGTACATCATGCTCTTCTCCTTCGTGGTCTTCCGGCAGATATACCTCTTCATCGTCTCCCGCCTGGGGGCCACCGCCGGGGTCATCGCCCTGGGCTACCCCATGGGCTGGATGATGTGCAGCGCCCTGCTGCTTATCTACTACTATAAGGGCCGCTGGGCCAGGAAACTGAATCTGATAAAGGATTGAGCTTACGGAAAAAGCTAAAGAAAATAGATATAACAAGACCCAGGCGGGGATTTTCCCGTCTGGGTCTGCTTTTTCCCGTATTCACTTTCCCGCCGCTTCCCTCAGCCTTTCCAGCCATTCATAGGGCACCCGGAGATTTTCCTCTATACCGCTGCCCAGAACTATCCTTGGCTTGTTGCTGCCGTGGTAGTCGCTGCCGCCGGTCTTTATGAGACCGTATTCCTCCGCCAGCTTTTCCAGATAGGCGCTCTGCTCCGGGCCATAACCGCTGTAGCGGCACTCCATGCCCCGCAGGCCCTGGGCCATGCAGTGCTCTATCAGCTCCCGCAGCCCCGGGTCGTCCAGCTGGTACTGGAAGGGGTGGGCCAGCACCGGCACGCCCCCGGAGAGGCGGATTATCTCAATGGCCCGCTCTATAGGCAGGATGGTGCGGCCCACATAGTAGCGCTGCCCCTTTTCCACATAGCGGTCAAAGGCGTCCCGGACGTTCTTGGCCAGGCCCAGCTCCACCAGCAGGTCGGCAAAATGGGGCCGGCCTATCACCGGGCCGAAGCGATTTTTCATATCCTCGTAGTTCACCGGCAGCCCATCGGCGGCCATGAGGCGGCACATCTCCCGGTTGCGCTTGTCCCGGTCCTCCACCACCCAGCTGAGGACCGGCTCAAGATGGGGGGAGTGGGGGTCGATATAGTAGCCCAGGATATGGACGGCCCGGCGGAACTTGGTGCTTATCTCTATGCCGGGGACCGTCTCTATCCCCAGCTCCTCACCGGCCTTTTTCAGCTCAGGGTAGCCCAGCACCGTGTCGTGGTCGGTGAGGGCAAGGGCGGAGAGCCCCTGGCGGACAGCCAGCTCCGCCAGCTCCCGGGGGGAGGCGGTGCCGTCGGAAGCGGTGCTGTGGGCGTGCAGGTCTATAAGCTTCATAGTATGCTCCTGCATAGTTCGTTCACCTGCCGGTATATCTCCTCCGGCTCCTCTCCGATAAAGAACTCGCCCTTTTCATAGAGGATGCGGCCGTTTACCATGGTCAAGCGCACGTTCTCCTTGGAGCCGGAGTAGACCAGGTTCTTGGCTATGTTCAGCAGCGGCTGCATGTTGGGCCGCTGCAGGTCGATGACGCAGAGATCCGCCTTCTTCCCCACGGCGATATCGTCGCAGTCCTGAAGGCCCATAGCCTGGGCGCCGCCCACGCAGGCCAGGGTGAGCATGTCCTCCGCCTTGCCGGCGGAGGCGTCCCACAGACTGAGCTTCTGCATGCAGCTGGCCAGGTACATCTCCCGGAACATGTCCAGGGCGTTGTTGCTGGCGGCCCCGTCGGTGCCTATGGCCATGGGCACACCGGCGGCCAGAAGCTTGTCCACCGGGGCAACGCCGCTGGCCAGCTTCACGTTGGAGGCGGGGTTGGTGACGGCGTAGATGCCCTTGCGGGCAAAGAGCTCAATGTCCTCATCGCTCATCCACACGCAGTGGAAGCCGCCGCCGCCGTAGCGGAACAGGCCCATCCTGTCCAGCAGCTGGGGCGGGGTGAGGCCGTGGCGCTCCAGGCAGCCCTCCACCTCCGCCTTGGTCTCGGCGCAGTGCATGTAGCAGGGGGCCTGGTACTTTTCCGCCAGGGAGGCCATGTACTCCATGCGCTGAAGGCCGGTAGTGTATTCGGCGTGGATGCCCAGCTTGTAGCTCACCAGCTCGTTATAGTTGTTGAAGCGCAGGTATTCCCGCTCTATGTTGGTGGGGTCGGCGTCAAAGTCGTTCATGGCCGAGCAGATGACGGTGCGGAAGCCGCAGTCCACATTGGCCTTGGCGTAGGCCTCGTTGTGGTAGTACATGTCAAAGCTGGCTGTGATGCCGGAGGAGAGGTACTCCATGATGCCCAGGCGGGTGAACAGATAGACAGCCTCCGGCGTCAGCTTGGCTTCATGGGGAAAGACCTTGTTGTAGAGCCAGTCCTGCAGGGGCAGGTCGTCGGCGTAGGAGCGGAGAAAGACCATGGCGGTGTGGGTGTGGGCGTCCTTGAAGCCGGGCATTAAGAGGTCGCCCTTCAGGTCTATCTGCCGCTGAAAGGCGGGCATATCCTCCCTGGCCGGGCCCACGTAGACTATGGAATTGCCCTCCACCCAGACCTCGTCGTCCCGGACCTTTATGCCGCCGCCGAAGCTGAGAGTCTTTCCGTTGTAAAATCTTATCATCTGTGTCCTCCAAAGGCGGTTCAGAGCTTGGCGCACATCTCGTCGTGGGCCAGCAGTTCAAAGCTGTCGTCCAGGGGCGGAAGCTCTGCCGAGCCGTATTTCCGCTCCAAAGCGGTCTTTAAAATCAAATCGCAGAGCTCCGGGTTCTTGGGCAGCAGGGGACCGTGGCTGTAGGTGCCGAAGACGTTTTTGTAGTGGGCGCCCTCGCTGCCGTCCTCCCCGTTGTTGCCGTAGCCGGAGAGCAGCTTGCCCAGGGGCTCCAGGCCGCTGCCCAGCCAGGTCTTTCCGCTGTGGTTTTCAAAGCCCACCACTATGCTGCCTCCCGCCGAGGGGGAGCATTGGAATTTGTAGTTGCCTATCATCCGCTTTACCGAGCCCTTGGTGTACAGGTCCAGGGCGCCGATGAAGTCGCAGCGCTTGCCGTCAAAGGTCTCGTAATAGCTGCCCAGCATCTGGTAGCCGCCGCATATGGCCAGGAAGGTGACGCCGTCCTCAACGGCGGCCCTTATCTCCCTGTCCTTGCCCCTGTGCAGGTCCGAGAGCAGCACCTGCTGCTCAAAGTCTTGGCCGCCTCCGATAAATACCAGGTCGAAGCCGGCCAGGGAGCGGCTGTCCCCGATGGGCAGCTTGGTCACCGAGGCCTCTATGCCCCGCCACTCAAGGCGCTTTAGCATACATATCACGTTGCCCCGGTCGCCGTAGAGGTTCAGCACGTCCGGGTACATGTGGCAAATTTTAAGTTCCATGGCCGCCCCTCCTTATTCCCAGAATTCGCTGCCGCCGCAGCGGCTTATCACCACTTCCCGCAGCTCCAGCATGGCGGTGTAGGTGGGCATGATGAATATGGGCTTTTCCTGCCCCTCCATCCATTCCACCAGCTTTTCGTAGTCGTGCTCCGTCTCTATATGCTCCGGGGCTATGCCTGCGTATTTTATCCGCAGGGCCATATCGGAGGCCCGGTCCCCGGAGACCACTATCTTTTCCAAACAGCCGGAGAGCTTCGTCAGTCCCTCAAAGTCGGCGTCCCATATCCAGGAAATGTCGGTGCCGTCGGCGCTGCGGTCGTTGAGACAGACCACCAGTATGAACTTCTCCCGGACATTTTCCAGAAACTCTATCACCTGGCTGCATCCTGCGGGGTTTTTCACCAGCATCATCCTGGCCCCGCCCTTGCCCAGCCGGAAGCGCTCCATGCGCCCGAAGCCGCACCGGAAATCCCCCAGGGCGGAGATGGCGGCCTGGGCCCCCAGACCCATCTGGGAGACGGCGGCCACGGCGCCTATGGCGTTGTAGATGTTGTACATGGCGGGCAGGTTCACCGTGACCATGTGCTTTTCTCCCCGGATGTCCATAACGAGGCTGCTGCTGTCGGCCCCCTGGGAGAGTATCTCCGTCACGGCATAGTCGGCCTTGTGGCGGCTGTAGCCGCAGCGGGGGCAGCGGAAGCCCCCCAGATGGCCGTAGCTGATGTAGTCGTATTCATATTCCGCCTTGCAGCGGATGCAGTGGGTGGCGTCGGATATCTCCGGCTTTGGCCGGGAGGGGGCGGCGCCCTTTTCAATGCCGAAGTAGACCACGGGGTTTTTCAGCTCCAGAGCCAGGGAGGAGGTGAGGGAGCAGTCGGCATTGAGGCAGAGCCTGGCCTGGGGGATGGGCTCCAGGGCGGAGCGGATGTTCTCCAGGGTGTGGGTCACCTCGCCGTAGCGGTCCAGCTGGTCCCGGAAGAGGTTTGTCACCACCACTACCTGGGGCCTGAGCTGGGGGAAGACCCGGCGGGCCGCCGCCTCGTCGCACTCGATAACGGCGTACTCCTTCCGGCATTTGCCGGTGAGGGAGCTGTTCATCACGAACTCCGTGGTGATGCCGCTTATCAGGTTTGCCCCGGAGCGGTTGGCAAAGTAGCTCTTGCCCTGCTCCAGGAAGGCCTGCTCCACCATGCGGGAGCTGGTGGTCTTGCCGTTGGTGCCGGTTATGGCCACCGTTTTCACGCCCCGGGAGACTATGGACAGCAGCTCCGGGCAAAACTTCAGGGCGATGCGCCCGGGCATGGCGGTGCCGCCCCGGTGCACCAGGCGGGAGAAGGAGCGGAGAAGCTTGCATATTATAATGGCGATTGTGGCTTTCAGATTCATGGTTTCAACTCCGTCAGCAGGAAGGATGTATGTAATTTCAGAGCCGGGCTTTAAAGGTCCTGTACAGAACAGATTATGCCGCCGTTATCGAAAATTTCCACCAGGGCCCAGGTGAGTTTGGGACCCTTGCCGGCGGTGCCCGGGTTAAGAACGGCGACGCCTCCCACTTCCTGGTAGAGGCTGCGGTGGGTGTGGCCGAACATGGCCAGCTTGCAGCCCTGCTCCTGAGCGGCGTAGACCAGGGAGTCCACCCGGTCGTAGTCCACGTTGTACAGGTGGCCGTGGGTGATGAAGGCCTTCACCGGCCCCAGCTGCACCGTGTCGGTAGCGGGGGAGATGGGAGCAAGGTCACAGTTGCCGCATACATTGTACATAGGGATATCGGGGAACTGCTGGGCGATGGCCCGGGCGTCCCTCTCGTGGTCGCCCAGGTGAATGATAACATCGGGGCGGCAGCGGCGCACTGCCTCCAGGCACAGGGCGATGTTGGTGTGGGTGTCGGAAAAAACGGCAGCTTTCATGGCAAAGTTCCTTTCGTAATCATCAGTAGGGCTATTGAATATAATAGAACGAACGGGAGTGAGTTTCAATGCAAAATTTTGAAGAATTAGGCCGGGAGCTGGAACGCCGGGGCAAAACGGATAAGCTGAAGGCCCTGGCGGACAGCCAGGATGTGCAGAAACTGGGGCAGATGCTGGACCCGGCGGCGGTGGAGCGGGCGGCCAAAAGCGGGGACAGCCAGGCCCTCAGGAGCCTTCTCGGCTCCCTGCTCAGCACTCAGGAGGGGCAGAGGCTGGCCCAAAGCGTGCAGCAGCTGATGAAAGACTGAGACCGGGCGGAGGGGGTGAGCCTGCCGTGAGCGAGCTGGAAGACAAGATAAATTCCATACTGGCCGACCCGGAGCAGATGGAGCAGATAACGAAAATGGCCAGGAGCCTCATGGGAGGCGGCGGAGCCGGGAGCGACCCGGAAAAAGAGAGCAAGACGGGACCCGAGACCCTGGGGGGCCTGGGCATAGATGCGGCCTCCCTGCAAAAGCTGGGCCGGCTGCTCAGCCGGGGGGAGAGCCAGAAGCCCCAGGAGCGGGCCCTGCTGGAGGCCATGCAGCCCTATCTCTCGGAAAAGCGGCGCAGCAAAATGGATAAGGCCATAAAGCTGGCAAGGCTGGCGAAGATAGCCCGGCTGGCCATGGGAGAGATGGGGGGAGACGGGGATGATTAACCGCTATCAGGGCAACAGCGGCAAGGTAAGCCGCTACAGCGAGCCGGGAGAGCAGCCGCCCCGCCCTGCCTACTACGGCCAGAGGCCCCCGCCGGAACCTGCAAGGGCCCGGGAGCACAGCCCAGGGGGGAAAAGCATACTGGGCAGCCTGGAAGGTCTGGGCAAGCTGCTGCCGGAGCGGATAGGGGAGCTGGAGACGGAGGACATCATCCTCCTGCTCATCCTCTATCTCATGTACCGGGAGAGCGGGGACAGCGAGCTGCTGATAATCATGGGGGCCATGTTCCTGCTGTAAAACTATAAAAGCAGCCTCCCCGGGTCTTGGCGCCAGGGGAGGCAGTGCTTGTTATTCTCCGCTCTCTTCCCGGGTCTCAAGGGCAGGGGCGGTCTTCTGATGCAGATTAGGGTTTCTGTGGAACACGAAAAGCCATATGCAGAAGACTATCGCCGCAATGGCCACAAGACAGATGAGACGCAGCAGGGCGGTATCGGCGGCCAGGATAACGGCCAGCAATCCCATAACTGCGGATATGGAATACAGTACCGCCACGGCCTGTCTCTGGCTCAGGCCCATGGCCAGCAGCCGGTGGTGGAAGTGGCCCTTGTCTGCGTGGAAGGGGCTCTGCCCGTGGGAGATGCGCCGGCAGAAGGCAAAGGCGGTGTCTGTGAGGGGCAGGGCCAGGGACAGCATGGGCACAAAAAAGGTGAACACTGCGTGGAACTTGAAAAGGCCCATGATGGAGGCGGTGGCCAGCACAAAGCCCAGCAGCTGGGAGCCCACGTCCCCCATGAATATCTTGGCCGGGTTCATGTTGTAGGGCATGAAGCCCAGGCAGGCCCCGGTGAGAGCCACCAGGATGACGGAGACCACAGGTTCCGCCACCAGCAGGGAGACGATGAGCATGGAGGTGGAGCTGATGGCGGACACGCCTACCGCCAGGCCGTCCAGCCCGTCTATAAGGTTCATGGCGTTGGTGCAGCCAACTATCCATATTATGGTAAGGGGCACTGACAGGTGCCCGATGGAGATGGTGGTCTCCTCGGCAAAGACATTGGGGTTGGAAATAACGTCGAACACAAGGCCGGAGCGGATGGCCACGATGGCGGCCAGCAGCTGAGCGGCCAGCTTGGCCCAGGGGCTGAGGCTGACGATATCGTCCACGGCGCCCATCATGGCTATTATCACGGCGCCCACCAGAAGGCCCATGACCTGGGTGGACATGTTCACAAAGAGCAGCAGGCTTATAACGAAGCCCAGGAAAATAGCCAGACCGCCCATGCGGGGGATGGGGTGGTCATGGACCCGGCGCCCGTCCTTAGGCACGTCCATGGCCCCCACCTTTTCGGCAAACTCCTTTACCGGGGGCGTCATGAAGTAAGATATCACAAGAGCCACCAGGAAAGCCAGCAGCATCTTGAGCCAGTCTTCAATATCTGGAATCATCTGTTTTTCTCCTGTATTTCTGGACTAAATGGTATTGGCGAGCCTCCGGCTCAGAAGGGCTTCTCCACAAAGCCCACCCGCTTGTACACCTTGCGCAGGGTCTTGCGGGCAACATAGCTGGCCTTCTGGGCGCCCTGGGCGTAGACCTGCTGGAGGTAGGCCTTGTCTGCCATGATGCGCTGGGCCTCTTCCCGCACGGGGCGCAGGGCCTCGATGACGGCCTCGCCTACGGCAGGCTTGAAAGCGCCGTAGCCCTTGCCCTGGAAGTCCTTTTCTATCTCCTCAAAACTCTTGCCGGTGACGGAGGAGTAGATGCTCATGAGGTTAGCCACGCCGGGCTTTTCGGCGGGGGCATAACGCACGCAGTTTTCCGTGTCGGAATCGGTGACGGCCCGCTTGAACTTCCGGGCTATCTCCTCGGGGCTGTCCAGCAGGAATACGCAGCCCTGGGGGTCGGACTTACTCATCTTGGACGTGGGGTTCATCAGGCTCATGATGCGGGCCCCCACCTTGGGGATATAGGGCTCCGGGACCTTGAAGGTCTCTCCGTATATATTGTTGAAGCGCACGGCGATGTCCCGGGTCAGCTCGCAGTGCTGCTTCTGGTCCTCTCCCACAGGCACATAGTCCGCCTGGTACAGCAGAATATCCGCCGCCATCAGGGAGGGATAGGTGAAGAGACCGCCGTTTATATTGTCGGCGTTCTTGGCGCACTTGTCCTTGAACTGGGTCATGCGGCTGAGCTCGCCGAACATGGTGTAGCAGTTGAGAATCCAGCCCAGCTCCGCATGCTCGTGGACATGGCTCTGGATGAACAGAGTGTTCTTCTCCGGGTCCAGGCCGCAGGCGATGTACTGGGCCAGCTGGGCCAGGGAGCGGCGGCGCAGCTCGGCGGGGTTCTGGCGCACGGTGATGCTGTGCAGGTCCGCCATGAAGTAGTAGCAGTCGAACTCTTCAGCTAAGGCAGTCCAGTTCTTCACCGCACCCAGATAGTTGCCCAGATGCAGGTCCCCGGAGGGCTGTATGCCGGAGAGCATCACTTTTTTAGAAACCGCAGTGTTTTCCATAATAATACCTCTATCCATAAAGAACAAATCAAAATGCGTTTTTTCACATGTCCTCATATTTTACCAAAATAAGTTCGGCTTGACAACAGGTAAAATATAAAATAATATGTGCGTGGGTAAAAATAATTGCTTTTTTGGAGGCTTTGGAATATGAAAGACATGAGCTGGTTCAGAGAGATGGAGGACAAGATCCCCCACGGGGAGGTCCGCACCCGCTTTGCTCCCTCTCCCACCGGGTATATGCACGTGGGCAATCTGCGCACCGCCCTCTATACTTATCTCATTGCCCGCCACGCCGGGGGCAAGTTCATTTTGCGCATTGAAGATACCGACCAGGTCCGCCAGGTGGAGGGGGCCGTGGAGGTAATATATAAGACCATGGCCCAGTGCCACCTGGAGCACGACGAGGGGCCGGACGTGGGCGGCCCTGTGGCCCCCTATATCCAGACGGAGCGGCAGCCCTACTATAAGGAATATGCGCAGCTGCTGATGGAGCGGGGCCATGCCTACCGCTGCTTCTGCGAGAAGACCGAGAGCGAGGAGGACAGCGGGGACTTTGACCGGGGGGACGACCCCTGCCGCTTTATGAGCCGGGAGGAGTCGGATCGGAGAGCCGCAGCGGGAGAAGCCTATGTCATCCGCCAGCTCATCCCCCATGAGGGCAGCACCACTTTCCATGACGAGATCTTCGGGGACATCACCGTGGAAAACTCCACCCTGGACGACCAGGTGCTCTTGAAGCGGGACGGCCTGCCCACCTACAACTTTGCAAACGTCATCGACGACCATCTGATGGGCATCACCCATGTGGTGAGGGGCAGCGAGTACCTCTCCTCCGCCCCCAAGTACAATCTGCTGTATGAGGGCTTCGGCTGGGAGATACCCAAGTATGTCCACTGTTCCCCCGTCATGCGGGACGCCCACAACAAGATGTCCAAGCGCCACGGCGACCCCTCCTACGAGGACCTTATCGCCCAGGGCTTCCTCACCGATGCGGTGATAAACTACGTGACCCTTCTGGGCTGGAGCCCCAGAGGGGAGCAGGCGGAGCAGGAGATCTTCTCCCTGCGGGAGCTGGTTGACTGCTTCGACATAGCCGGCATATCCAAGTCCCCCGCCATCTTCGATATAGAGAAGCTCAAGTACTTCAACAGCGAGTATATCCGCGCCATGAGCCCGGAGACCTTTGCAGAGCTTGCCCAGCCTTATATCCGCAGCGCAGTGAAGAACCCCGGCTATGACGCCTCCGCCATAGCCGCCCTGCTGCAGCAGCGCACCGAGCTGCTCACCGATATCCCGGAGAAGCTGGACTTTTTCGACAGCCTGCCGGACTACGACAGGGAGCTTTTCGTCCACAAGAAGTCAAAGTCCAGCCCGGAGAGCGCAAAGCAGGCCCTGGATCTGATGATACCCCGCTTCGAGGCTCTGGATAGTTGGGAGGACGAGAGCATCATGAATGCCATGCTGGCTCTGGCCCAGGAGCTGGGAGTGAAGAACTCCGTGGTGATGTGGCCCGTGCGCATCGCCGCCGCCGGCAAGGCGGTGACTCCCGGGGGCGCCGTGGAGATCTGCCGCATCCTGGGCCGGGAGGAGACCCTCCGCCGCCTGAGGCTGGGCCTTGAAAAGCTGAAATAAAAGCCCGGGCAGGATAATTTTCCGCCCATTCATAAAAACACCTCTTTTGGAAATGATAGACCAGAAGAGGTGTTTTTTATGTCCCGAAAAGCCAAATTTATTTTTGGAACCTATATCGCCGCCGCCCTGGTGGCGCTCAGCGTCTGCTGCGCTGTGGGCTACAGCCGTCTCACGGACTACCGTCGGGCGGCGGCCTACAGCTCCAGAGCTGCCTTTGAGACCACGGTAAAGGCGGTGGACTCCATGGGGGCGGCGCTGAAAAAGAGCCTTTACGCCACCGACGGCGGCCTGTGCTCCAGTCTCTGCGGCCAGGTGTTCGCCGGAGCGTCGGCGGCGGAGGCGGCCATGCTGAGCCTGCCCTTCGCCACGCAGGAACTGGAGAATCTGGCCTCTTTCCTGAACCTGGCGGGGGACTACGCCTACAGCCTGGCCCCGGCGGCGGCGGAGGAGGGCTTCAGCACGCAGCAGCTGGAGCAGCTGGAGAGCCTGTCCCGGCAGGCGGTGGACTTTGCCGCCCTGCTGAGGCAGCTGCAAATGGACCTGAACAACGGGCTTGTGCTGCTGGACAGCGGGGAAGAGCGGCTGCAAAACGTGGGAGAGCCGGAGGGGCAGAAGATCAGCGCCGCCCTGCTGGAATATGAGAGCGGCTTTGACGGCGGGGCCTTTGAATACGACGGCAAGTACACGCTGAAAGAGGAGCAGGAGGCCGGGGAGCTCAGCCAGGAGCAGGCAAAGGAGCTGGCCGCCAAGGCGGCGGGGGTGGAGCCCCTGGAGCTGAAGGAGGAGTACAGCTATTCCGGCGCCGGGGGCCGCCGCTGCTACAGCTCCGGGGACCTGATGATCTGCGTCAGCAGCAGGGGCCTGGAATCTATGGGCAGCTCCCGCCTGGTGAGCTCCGGCAGGCTGAGCACGGAGAAGGCCCGGCAGAAGGCGGAGCAGTTCCTGGCTTCCCTGGAGCTGGAGGACATGGCCCTGGTGAGCTATGGGGACAGCGGCGCCATAGCCAGCTTCAACTTTGCCCAGGTCCAGGACGAAGCCCTGCGTCTGGGCAGCGGGGTGAAGGTCTCCGTGGCCCTGGACGACGGCAGCATCTATGCCTACAACGCCGAGGACTACAGCTATGAGCCGGCGGAGCTGAGCTGGGACACCGACGAGGAGACGGCGGCAGGGCAACTGCCGGAGAGCGTCAGCAGCCAGGGCGTGCGCCGGGTGACCATAGAGAGCGAAGGGGGCAGGGAGCTGCCCTGCTATGAGTTCAGCTGCCTCAATGAGGCAGGGGAGAGCCTGAGGATATACGTAAATGCTGAAACGGGAAAACAGTGCAGGATAGATATCTGAGAGCAGCTTTCGGCCCCCCGGGGAGCTTTTCCCGGCGGGGCCGAAGCGGCTTCTCCGAAGCTGCCCCCGTGAAAACTTTTCATGTACATAATGACGAAATATGGGCGGAAAAAACAAGAAAAATCTATCCAGCGCAGGGAGCCAAAGGTTTGACAATTTACTGACAAAACATTATAATGGTTAAAGTATTGAAAGTATCTGCAAGCCGGAGGAGACAAAGCTCCGGCGGCGGAGATGCCCGGCGGGACGCAGGGCTCATTTTCCCTATGTATGACGGAATGTAATTATTTTGTCAAGGAAAAGGGAAGATTTGCCTTGAAAGAATTGCTGTCCTGAGGTATCATTAAAATACCGTTAACAAGTGTTAACAGCTTAACCGGGCATATTGTTCTGTTAATACTCAAACTCAACCGAAGAGGGGGTGTGCCAATGTCATTTGAAGCGATAAGCAGCATCGCCCAGGCCGAGCATGAGGCCAAGGCCGCAGTTGCGGCGGCGGAAGGGCGGTCAAAGCAGATGCTCTCCGATGCGGAAGCTGCAGGGAAGGCTGCGGTAGAGGCCGCAGGGGCCAAGGCCGAGGAGGAGCTGGCCGAGCTCAACCGCCAGGCAAAGGAAAAGGCCAAGGGCAGCGCAAAAGCCCTGGCAGGGGAGCTGGAAAACCAAAAGGCTGTTCTGCGCTCCAGAGCGGAAGCCAGGCTGGAGCAGGCGGCAAGTCTCGTAGTGGAAAGGATAGTGAATAGCTGATGGCCATTTTAAAAATGAAAAAGCTCCGGCTCATGGCTGTCCGTTCCAAGAAGGACGAGCTGCTGCGAGAGCTTATCCGCCATGGCTGCGTGGAGTTTTCGGAGCTGGAGGGCGAGATACAGCTCTCCCAGCTGGAGAATATCGTCAGCCGGGAGAGCAGCGACACGGCAACTCTCAAATCCCAGTATACCAGCCTCAACCACGCCATTGCCCTGCTGAATACATATGCGCCCAAAAAGGAGAAGATGCTCTCCGCCAAGCCCGAGCTGGAGGATGTGGTCTTCCTGGACGACACCGGGCTCACCGGGGCTCTGCGCATAGCCGAGGCCATAGAGGGCTACGACTCCCGCATCAAGCGCATCAGCGCCGAGGAGAGCCGCCAGCGCAGCATAATCGAGAGCCTCCAGCCCTGGCTGGACCTGGACCTGGCCCTGAATACCGAGGGCACGGAGCGCTGTGGGGTGCTCATGGGCACCATATCCGTCAAGACAGAGCTGAGCCAGGTACAGGCTGCCATAGAGGCTGTGGACGAGGAGAGCGAGCTTTTCCAGATCAACGAGGACAAGAGGGACAGATATGTTCTGCTTGTGGCCATGAGGGAAAAGATCCCCGCCATGCAGGAGTGCCTGAGGGGCTTTGCCTTCACCGCCGGCAATCTGGGCGGCATGAACGGCACGGCAAAGGAGTGTACGCTCCAGGCCAGACAGCAGCTTGCGGAGCTGGCAAAGGAGAAGGCCGGCTGCGTGGAGAACATCGTGGCCGAGGCCGTGCGTCGGGACGAGCTGAAACTGGCCGCCGACCGGGTCAGCACCAAGATAGCCCTGGCGGAGGCGGACGATAAGCTCTACGGCACCCAGACCACCGTGGTGATGGAGGGCTGGATACCTGAGGAGCGGGAAGAGGAGCTGGTAAAGGTATTCGAAGACTTCGGCTGCGCCTGGGAGACCATGGAGCCGGAGGAGAGCGAATATGCCCAGGTCCCTGTAAAACTCAAGAACAACAAACTGACCAATGCATTGAACATGGTCACCGACATGTACAGTCTGCCGGCCTACGGCAGCCTGGACCCCAACCCGCTGATGGCCCCCTTCTTCATTTTGTTCTACGGGCTTATGATGGCGGACATGGGTTACGGACTCATCATGATAATAGCGGCTCTGGTGGCCATGAAAAAGATAAAGCCCAGGAGGGGCACCCTGTCCTTCTGCCAGCTGCTGCTTTACGGCGGCATCTCCACCTTTGTCATGGGCGCCCTCACCGGCGGCTTCTTCGGCAACGCCTTGGAGCAGATAGGCATCATCATGAATCTGGGCGAGGGCTGGGGCGTGCTGCCCTCTCTCTTCAACCCCATGACCGACAGCATGATGGTGCTGGTAGGGGCCATGGTGCTGGGCCTTATCCACCTGAACACCGGCATGGTGATCAACTTCGTGAAAAAGGTGAAGCGGGGCCAGCTGGCCGACGGCATCTGGGAAGAAGGGGCCCTGTGGGTCACCTTTATCGGAGCGGGGCTTCTGGCTCTGGGCCTTGGAAACGTCGCCGGCGTGCCTGTGGTGCTGGTCATTGGCCTGCTGATGGTGTTTTACGGCGGCAGCCGCAGCGCCAAAGGCTTCGGCAAGCTGCTGAGCATCTTCACCACGCTGTACAATACCGCCACCGGCTGGTTCGGCGATATCCTGTCCTATTCCCGTATCATGGCCCTGATGCTGGCCGGCTCCGTTATAGCCACGGTGTTCAACACCATAGGGGCCATCGCCAACAATATCGTGTTCTTCGCCGTGATCTTCATAATAGGCCACAGCCTGAACTTTGCGCTGAACCTGCTGGGCTGCTATGTCCACGACCTGCGACTCCAGTGCCTGGAGTATTTCGGCAAATTCTATGAGGACGGCGGGCGGCCCTTCGATCCCCTTGAAGTCAAAACCAAATACTACAATGTAGCAGAATAAAAACAGGAGGAAAGTAAAATGGAATTTTTGTTTGCACACTCTGGCCTGGCAATAGGCCTTCTGGGCGCAGGTCTGGCAGCATGCCTTGCCGGCGCAGGTTCCGGCGTAGGTACCGGCATAGCCGGTGAAGCCGGCGCAGGTCTGGTTTCCGAGGACCCCAGCAAGTTCGGTAAGGTCATGATCCTTCAGGTCATACCCGGCACCCAGGGCCTGTACGGCCTGGTGGTCTTCTTCGTGGCCATCATGAACATGGGCCTGCTGGACGGCAGCGCTCTGAACCTCAGCTTTGTGGACGGCTGCCGCTACTTTGCGGCCTGCCTGCCCATAGGCATCGGCGGTCTGGTGTCCGCAATAGGACAGGGCAAAGTGGCCGCAGCCTCCGTCAACCTCCTGGCCAAGAACCCGGACCACTGGGCAAAGGGCATGATCCTCTGCATCACCGTTGAGTTCTACGCCATCCTTTCTCTGCTGGCATCCATGATGATGCTGCTCTTCATCTGATAGATCTGCTGTCCTTACCCACAAAAAATTTATATCAGATTGGAGATCGTCAATGAAAGGCACTGAAAAAATAATCGCGCACATCCAGGCTGATGCCAAGGCTCAGGCCGACGCGATACTTGCTCAAGCTGAGCTGCAGTGCGCTGAGATCCGCAAGAGCTACGAGGCCAAGGCCAAGGAGCGCTACGCCGAGAAGATCCGCCAGGGCGTGAAGGTCTGCCAGGACAATATAGACAGCGTGGAACGCCTCAACCAGATGGAGGCCCGCAAGGCCCTGCTGGCCCTGAAGCAGGATATGGTGTCGGAGAGCTTTGACCTGGCCGAGCAGCTGCTGGTGCAGCTCCCCCAGGACAAGTACATAGAGCTGCTGGCCAAGCTGGCTGCCCAGGCCGCCGTCACCGGGGACGAGGAGATAGTCCTTAATGCCGCAGACCGCACTGCCGTAGGGGCTGCCGTGGTGGAAAAGGCCAACGCCCTTGTTCCCGGCGGCAAGCTCAGCCTCTCCAACGCAACGGGAGATTTTGCCGGCGGGCTGATTCTCAGGCGGGGCAGCATAGAAGCGAACTGCACCATAGAGCTGCTGGTGGAGCTGTGCCGGGGCGAGATGTCCGCACAGCTTGCCAAGGTTCTTTTTGAATAATCCCCATGCAGGGAGGGAAAAAATTGGCTAATAAAAAAGAAGCGTTTCTCTGCATATCAGCCATGCTTCGCTCCAGAGAGCCCAAGCTTCTCACCCGTGAAAAGGCGGAGAGGATGCTGGACGCCGCCGCCTTTGAGGATGCGGCCAAGCTTCTGAGCGACTGCGGCTATGAGGACATGTCCCAGATGGGCGCCAAGGAGATAGAGGAGAGCCTGGAAAAGCACCGCTCCCGGATATACGAGGAGCTGGGCCGCTTTTGCCCGGACAGCCGGCTGGTGGACATCTTCAAGCTGCGTTACGACTACCACAATGCCAAGGTCATTCTGAAAGCCGAGGCCATGGGCCAGGACCCCAAGCGCCTGCTCAGCGATTCCGGGCGCATCCCGGGGACGAAGCTGCTGGAGCTGTACAATGAAGAAAAGCGGGTGCAGCTGCCGGAGACCATGGCGGCGGCCATGGAAGAGGCCAAGACTGTCCTGGCCCGCAGCGGCAATCCTCAGGCGGCGGACTTTATTCTGGACAAGGCCTATTACGCCGAGCTCCAGAGCCTGGCCAAGGCTATGGAGAGCCCCTTCATCCAGTCTTATGTCCGCCTGCTTATAGACAGCAGCAACCTGCGCAGCCTGGTGCGTACCCTGCGCATGGGCAAGAGCCAGGACTTCCTGACCGAGGTGCTGGTGCCCGGCGGCAATGTGGGTGTGGAGCGCCTGGCGGCATCCGGCGACAAGGACAGCCTTGCCGCCCTGTATGTCCATACGCCGCTGGAGAAGGCCGGGGCCCTGGGGGCCGAGTGCCTGAGCGGCGGCAGCATGACAGCTTTTGAGCTGGCCTGCGACAATGCCGTGAACGCCTACCTGAGAGGGGCAAAGCTCATAAGCTACGGCAGCGAACCGGTGATAGCCTATATGGCCGCCGTTGAAGGCGAGATAACCGCCATAAGAATGATTCTTACGGGAAGGCTTGCGGGTATAGCCCCCCAGGTCATCCGGGAAAGGCTGCGTGATATGTATGCTTAAAATTGCAGTCATCGGCGGCAGGGACACGGTCATGGGCTTCAAGGCTCTGGGTCTGGAGACCTATCCGGCGGCGGATGCGGCGGAAGCCGGGCGGGTGCTGAAGAGCCTCACCCGGGGCAGCGACGAGTACGCCATCATCTATATAGAAGAGGGCTTTGCAGCGGAGCTGAGCGCAGAGATAAACAAATTCAAGGACAGCCCCACCCCGGCGATAATCCTCATCCCCGGCAGGGAGGGCTCCATAGGTCTGGGACAGTCGGCCCTGAAGGCGGCTGTCGAGCGTGCCGTGGGCACCAACATTCTGGGCGACTGAGACCCGCCGCCCATCAAACTCTGAAAAGGTAGGTAGTTACATGAGCGGAACTATTACTAAAGTATCAGGGCCGCTTGTCGTGGCCGAGGGCCTGGCGGACGCCAACGTCTCCGACGTTGTCCGCGTGGGTTCTCAGCGGCTGATAGGCGAGATCCTTAATATGACCGGCGACCAGGCCTCCATCCAGGTCTATGAAGAGACCTCCGGCCTTGGCCCCGGCGCCGAGGTAGTCACCACCGGCATGCCTATGTCCGTGGAGCTTGGCCCCGGCATGCTGGACAACATCTACGACGGCATCCAGCGCCCCCTGCCGGAGATGCGGGACCTGTCCGGGGACTGCATAGCCAGGGGCATTGACGTGCCTGCCCTGAACCGGGAGAAGAAATGGGACTTCGTCCCCGTGGCAAAGCCCGGCGACAAGGTGGGCCCCGGCGACGTGCTGGGCACCGTCCAGGAGACCAGCGCCATCCTCCACAAGATCATGGTCCCCAACGGCATCAGCGGCCAGGTAGTGAGCGTGGAGAGCGGCGAGCACGTGGTGGACGACGTGGTGGCCGTGGTGAAGGACGCCAAGGGCGTGGAGCACAAGCTCACCATGATCCAGCGCTGGCCCGTGCGTATCGCAAGACCTTACCAGAAGAAGTACGTCCCCAGCCGTCCCATGAACTCCGGGCAGCGTATAATCGACACCATGTTCCCCATCGCCAAGGGCGGCACCGCCGCAGTACCCGGCCCCTTCGGTTCCGGCAAGACCGTGGTGCAGCACCAGCTGGCCAAGTGGTCCGACGTGGACATAGTCATCTACATAGGCTGCGGCGAGCGGGGCAACGAGATGACCGACGTGCTTATGGAGTTCCCCGAACTTAAAGACCCCCGCAACGGCGAGCCTCTGATGAAGCGCACCGTGCTTATCGCAAACACCTCCGACATGCCGGTGGCGGCCCGTGAGGCCTCCATCTACACCGGCATCACCATAGCCGAGTATTTCCGTGACATGGGCTACGACGTGGCCGTTCTGGCCGACTCCACCTCCCGCTGGGCCGAGGCCCTGCGTGAGATGTCCGGCCGTCTGGAAGAGATGCCCGGCGAAGAGGGTTACCCCGCCTACCTGGCCTCCCGTCTGGCCCAGTTCTATGAGCGTGCCGGCGTTGTGGAGTGCCTGGGCAGCGACGAGCGCCAGGGCTCCGTCACCGCCATCGGCGCCGTGTCGCCTCCCGGCGGCGATATATCCGAGCCCGTATCCCAGGCCACCATGCGTATAGTCAAGGTCTTCTGGGCTCTGGACTCCAGCCTGGCCTATGCCCGTCACTTCCCTGCCATCAACTGGCTCACCTCCTACTCCCTGTACCTGGACAGCCTGGAGGGCTGGTACACTCAGCAGTTCGGCGAGACCTATATGGCGAACCGCAGCAAGGCCATGCACATCCTCCAGGAGGAGAGCGAGCTGCAGGAGATCGTCCGCCTGGTTGGTCAGGACGCCCTGTCTGCCTCCGACCGTCTCACCATGGAGACTGCCAAGATGATCCGTGAGGACTTCCTGCAGCAGAACGCCTTCGTGGATGAGGACGCCTATTCCTCCTACGCCAAGCAGTTCAGACTGCTGGATATCGTCCTGAAGTATGACGAGCTGTGCCGTGAGGCCCTGGATAAAGGCGCCAACATGGACGGTCTCTTTGCCATAGACGCCAGGGAGAAGATCGGCCGGGCCAAGATGGCCGATGCCGATACCTTTGCTGCCGACTACGATGCAATCGAAGCACAGATGAAGGACGAGATCGCAAAAGTGATAGCCGGAGGTGAGGAAGCATGATAAAAGAGTATAAGACCATAAAAGAGATAGCCAGCCCCCTTATGGTGGTTGAGCACGTTGAAGGCGTCACCTACGACGAGCTGGGCGAGATAGAGCTTCCCAACGGCGAAGTCCGCCGCTGCAAGGTGCTGGAAGTGGAGGGGGACAGAGCTGTCGTCCAGCTCTTCGAGTCCGCCCAGGGCATCAACCTTGCCCAGTCTAAGGCCCGCTTCCTGGGCCATCCCCAGCAGCTGGCCGTCTCCGAGGACATGCTGGGCCGTGTTTTCAACGGCATGGGCCAGCCCATAGACGGCGGCCCGGACATTCTGGCCGAGGCCCATATGGACATCAACGGCCTGCCCATGAACCCGGCAGCCCGTGCCTATCCCGCCGAGTTCATCCAGACCGGCGTTTCCACCATTGACGGGCTGAACACCCTGGTCCGCGGCCAGAAGCTGCCCATCTTCTCCGGCTCCGGCCTGCCCCACGCCGCTCTGGCCGCCCAGATAACCCGCCAGGCCCGAGTGCTGGGCGACAACGAGACCTTTGCCGTGGTGTTTGCCGCAATAGGCATCACCTTTGAGGAGTCCGAGTACTTCATAAACGACTTCCGCCGCACCGGCGCTATCGACCGTACCGTGGTCTTCTCCAACCTGGCCAACGACCCCGCCGTCGAGCGTATAGCCACTCCCCGCGTGGCCCTCACCGCCGCCGAGTACCTGGCCTTTGAGAAGGGCATGCAGGTGCTGGTCATCCTCACTGATATAACCAACTATGCCGAGGCCCTCCGTGAGGTCTCCGCCGCAAAGAAGGAAGTCCCCGGCCGCCGGGGCTACCCCGGCTACCTGTATACCGACCTTGCCACTCTGTATGAGCGGGCGGGCCGCCGCCAGGGCAAGAAGGGCTCCATCACCATGATACCCATCCTCACCATGCCTGAGGACGACAAGACCCACCCCATCCCCGACCTCACCGGCTACATCACCGAGGGCCAGATAATCCTCAGCCGTGAGCTGCACCGCAAGGGCATAGTTCCCCCTGTGGACGTGCTGCCCTCTCTGAGCCGTCTGAAGGACAAGGGCATAGGCGAGGGCAAGACCCGTGAGGACCATGCCGGAACCATGAACCAGCTCTTCGCCGGCTACTCCCGGGGCAAGGACGCCAAGGAGCTTATGACCATCCTGGGCGAGGCCGCCCTCTCCGAGGACGACAAGCTCTTTGCAAAGTTTGCCGACGAGTTTGAAAAGCGCTACGTGTCCCAGGGCAACAACACCAACCGCAGCATCCAGGAGACTCTGGACCTGGGCTGGGAGCTGCTGAGCATCCTGCCCCGCCGTGAGCTGAAGCGTGTCAAGCCCGAGATGATAGAAAAGTACATGCCCAAGAAGTAAGACTTCTAATTATTCTAAACGGAGGTGATGCTTTTTGGCAGGTACAGCGATAACCCCCACCAGAATGGTGCTCAAGCAGCTGAAAGGCCGCTTAAAGACCGCCCGCCGGGGCCACAAGCTCCTGAAGGACAAGCGGGACGAGCTGATGCGCCAGTTCATGGACGTGGTGAAGCTCAACAAGGAGCTGCGCACCAAAGTTGAAGAGGGACTCACCGGGGCTTTCGCCTCATTGCAGGTGGCCAGCGCCATCATGTCCCCGGAGATGCTGGAGCAGGCTCTGCTCTACCCCAGGCAGAGCGTTGAGCTGGGCCTGAAGTATAAGAACATCATGAGCGTCAACGTGCCGCTTTACAGCTTCCAGACCAAGAACAACGACCCTTCCGAGATATACCCCTACGGCTTTGCCCAGACCTCCGGCGAGCTGGACGACGCTCTGGACAAGATGGCCAGAGTGTTCCAGGACATGCTGGAGCTGGCCCAGGTGGAAAAGACCATGCAGCTGCTGGCGGAGGAGATAGAGAAGACCCGCCGCCGGGTCAACGCCTTGGAGTATGTTATGATACCCGAGCTGGAGGAGAACATCAAGTATATCGCCATGAAGCTGGAGGAGAACGAGAACTCCACCAAGGTGCGTCTGTTGAAGGTCAAGGAAATGGTGCTTCAGGAAGCCCACGATTTCAAGTAAAACGCCAAATAAGCAAGAAAACTCCCGCAGGAGAATCCCTGCGGGAGTTTTTGCAAACAGTGAACAGCAAAGAAAATCAGCAGGAAACCGTCCGGCTTTCCGGACGGTTTCCTGCTGAGCTCACTTATCCATCGATTCACCTGAACAGGGGGATTTGTCCTCAGGCTCTGCCGGGGAAAGGAGCTCTTCCTCCAGCTTTTTCACCCGCTCCCGCAGCTGTTCCAGCTCTTCCGACTGGCGGTAGAAAAGGTGGGTGACGGTGGCCGGGACCAGGGAAAAGACCAGGGTGGCGCCGTAGACGTGCCGCCCGGAGAGGAGGAAATCCCCCAGGAAAAACAGGCCCAAGAACATTATCACTATCCATATCGCCAGGGCCTTGAGGAAATCCTTCATGCCCCTCTTCCTTTCAGTATTCGTAGATGCCGCCGCCGATGAACTCCCGGATGAGAGCGTCCGGGGCCACCAGGCTCTCGTCAATGTCCCCGAAGAGCTGCAAAGCGGGCAGCACGGCCCTCAGCTCCTCAAAGCGTTCTATCCCCTCCGGCACGGACTTGAACAGTTCCGTGGCCGTGTGGTTGAAGACTGCCGGCTCATAGGGGGCGGCGGTGTCGAACTGGAAGTCCGCCTTGTCCTTGAAGGGGGAGATGTAAAGCTTTTCTCCGTAGCGCACATTGGCCCACATGCTCATGGTCTCCGCTGCGTCGGAGCCCCGGAACTTGTAGTCCCGCACCAGGCGGCGCACCAGACGGAACCAGGTGCGCTTGAACACTATGCGCCCTTCAAACTCCACGTCGCTGCGGGCGGAGATATACAGCTTGAAGGCCTCCGGGTGCACCTCGGTTATCATGCTGTTGAGGGCGTGGATGCCCTCGAAGATGACCACCTCGTCCCCCTTCAGCCGGATGGACTTGGAGGGCTCCTGGACCCTCATCCGCCGGGAGAATTCGTACTTGGGGATGAACACCCGCTCCCCCCGGCTGAGCATCTCAAAATGCCGGTTCAGCAGCTCCATGTCCACGCACAGGGGGGACTCCAGGTCCAGCTGACCGTCGGCGGTGCGGGGGCTGTTCTCGTCAATGGTCTTGAAGTAGTCGTCCATGGCCACGTAGTAGGTGTTTATGCCCCGGCGTTTCAGCTCCTCGGCTATCTTCATGGAGGTGGTGGTCTTGCCGGAGCCGGAGGGCCCGGACAGCAGCACGATGGGGCTGCGCTTGCGGTTGAGCGTTATCAGGTCCGCCGCCTGCTCCACCTTCCGGCGGTAGGCCTGGTCGCTCTCGGCCATGAAGGCCGCCGGGTCGGACACGGTACGAAAGTTGATATCTTCCAGCTGGTATATCATAGTCAGCCCTCCTCAGGCAGAAATTCCCTGTAAAATTCGGCTATTTTAATTTTATCTCCGCAGGTCTTGTCTATATTCTCTATGTATTCCAGAGGGTACTTGGGGGCCATGAGGCGGATGTTCCGCCCCTGGTCCGGGCGTATCAGCTTGGTGGAGCCGCCGCCCCCCAGAGCTATGATGCTGCACAGCTCCTCCATTATACATATGTTGTACAGGTTCACATAGCCCGGCCTGGCCCAGCCCAGATTCTCAAAGCCCCCGGACATGAACTTCTGCCGGTACAGGTAATAGGGGCTGTAGCCCCTGGCTCTCAGCCTCTCCCCGGCATAGTCCAGCATGGCGGAGACCTCCTCCGCCGGGGGTATGGGGCTGCCCTCAAGGCTGATGCGGGAGCCCTTTTTCAGGGACAGGGTGTGCACCGTGATGTTCTCCGGCTCCAGGGAGAGCACCTTCTCCAGGCTGCTTTTAAAACCGGCCCGGCTGTCTCCCGGCAGTCCTGCTATCATGTCCATGTTCACGGCAAAGCCCCCCACTTTTCGCACCAGCTCCAGGGCCTTTATGATGTCCTCCGCCGTGTGCCTGCGGCCTATCAGCTCCAGCACCGGGTCCTCCATGGTCTGGGGGTTGACGCTGAGCCGGTCCACCCCGTGGCGGCGCAGAACCCGGAGCTTGTCCTGGGTAATGGTGTCCGGCCTGCCCGCCTCCACGGTGTACTCCCTCACATGGGACAGGTCAAATTCCTCCTCCAGCCAGGAGCACAGCTCGTCCAGCTGCCCGGCGCTGAGGGTGGTGGGGGTGCCGCCTCCCATGTATATGGACACCACCCGGAGCCCCAGCTCCCGAAGCTGCGCCGCCGTGGCCTTCAGCTCCTTGTGCAGTGCGGCGTGGAAGGGAGCTATCAGCTTCATGCTCTTTTCCACCGACTGGCTGACAAAGCTGCAATAGGCGCAGCGGGTGGGGCAGAAGGGTATGCCCACATAGAGACACAGGTCCCTTGCCCCCAGGGAGGCGGCGGCCTTCAGGGTCTCCCGCCCCGTGTCCAGGCACAGGGCCGCCCGCTCCGAACTCACATCGTATTCCCTTATGAACTGTCTCAGGGCCTGCCCCTCATCCATGCCGGAGGAGAGCTTGGCCTCCAGCAGCTTTCCCGGCCGTACCCCGGTGAGGGCGCCCCAGGCGGGCTTTTTCACTCCGCTTTTCAGGGCGGCTCTGTACATGGCGTTCTTAATGAGCCGTTGGCGTATCCTGTCCGCCTCCAGTGCGGCCGTTTCCGGCGATATCACAGCCGCCGCACGGCCCCGGAACAGCCGCCCCTCCCGGTACAGGGAACACACTGCCGTGGTGTATCTCCCTCCGGCGCCGAGGCTCAGCTCCAGCCTGTCCCCCTCAGGCCCGGCAGCTGCGGCCCCCGACCCCTTCGCTCCCTTTCCTGAGCCCTTGGGCCCGTTCTCCGGCCGCTCCTGGGGGTATTCCGGCCGCTCCTGGGGGAACATGGTCAGCAGCATCTGCTCGGCGGCGTATTTATAGTCATGTCCTTTGAAGTAGAGTTTCATATCGGCCTCTGTTAAAGATTAAGTAGACATAATTATATCACTAAAAAAACCGGGACACAACAAGCTGAAAAACATTTTAAAGCAAAATCATAACAGAAAACAGCAAAAATTCTTTAATAAACTGAAAATAGTGTTGGAAATTTCTTTCCATTTGTTGTAATATATAGACATAAGAATTAACATAGGGGTATTTTATAATGTACGAGATAGGAGAAAAAATAATTTACGGAGAAAACGGAGTGTGTACCGTGGAAAAGATCGCCCCTCTGGAGTCCGGGGACGGGAAGCTTTATTACTATCTCTGCCCCCTTATAGGCAGCGGCACCTATTTCACCCCGGTGGATTCCAAGGCCTATATGCGCCCGGTGATGAGCCGGGAGGCGGCGGAGGCCTTTATCGACAGTATCCCCGGGATAGAGCCTGCCGTGTGCAGCGACAATCGCTTCAACCATGTGGACGCCTTCTACAAGGAGCTTTTCAAGCAGCACAGCTGCGAGGCCCTGGTGAGCATAGTCAAGGGCCTGAATGACCGCATGTCCCAGCGCAAGACCAAGAGCAGCCGGGCCGAGGCCATAATGAAACGGGCCCGGGATATGCTCCACGGTGAGCTGGCCACCGCTCTGGGATTGGAAGTGGGGGAAGTGGAGGACTACATATCCCGCCGCCTGGGAGAGGAAAACTGAGAAGGCAGAATGCAAAAAGGTTCCCTGCGTCCAAACGCAGGGGACCTTTTCCGTGCTTATTTACAGGTTTTATCAGTCTTTCCCGAAGCCCCGGAGGAACTGGCGGGTGCGCTCCTCGCCGGGGTCGCCCAGTACCTGCTCCGGCGGGCCCTGCTCCACGATGACGCCCCCATCGATGAACAGGACCTGGTCGGATACCGCCTGGGCAAAGCCCATCTCATGGGTGACCACCACCATGGTCATGTTCTCCTGGGCCAGCTGGCGGATGACGTTCAGCACCTCCCCGGTGAGCTCCGGGTCCAAGGCGGAAGTGGGCTCGTCAAAGAAGAGCACGTCGGGGGTGAGGGCCAGGGCCCGGGCTATAGCCACCCGCTGCTGCTGGCCGCCGGAGAGCTGGTGGGGATAATAGTTCAGCTTGTCTCCCAGGCCCACACGGCGCAGCAGATCCACGCTCTTTTCCTCTATGGCCCTGAGCTGGGCTTTCCTGTCTTCCCCGCCCCTGGCCCGGAGCCGGGGGGCCAGAGACACATTCTGCAAGGCCGTGTACTGGGGGAAGAGGTTGAAGCTCTGGAAAACCAGGCCGAAGTGGAGCCGGTTTTCCCGTATCTGGGCGGCCTTCAGCTCTTTTTCGGCGTTGCCGTCAAAGAGAATATGACTGCCGCTGCCGTCATTTATGGTTATCCTCCCGGCGCTGGGCATCTCCAGAAAGTTGAGGCAGCGGAGAAGAGTGGTCTTGCCGCCGCCGGAGGGACCGATGACGGAGAGGGTCTGGCCCTTCTCCAGGGAGAAGCTGATGCCCTTCAGGACCTGGAGCTGGTCAAAATTCTTATGGAGATCGGTAACTTCAAGCAGTGCCATGGCGCAGCCCCCTTAAACTTTGAAATAGTCCAGCTTCTTTTCCAGCCAGCCGAAGAGCAGGGTCAGCAGGCCGTTAAAGGCTAAATAGTACACGGCGGTGAAGAACAGGGGCCAGATAAGTCCTGAGGACTTTATGAAGGCCTGGCCGTTCCACATCACCTCGTACACGGAGATGACACGTACCAGGGAGGTGTCCTTCACCAGGGTGATTATCTCGTTGCCCATGGGAGGGACGATGCGCTTTATCACCTGGAGCAGAGTGACCTTGAAGAAGATCTGGGCGCCGGTCATGCCCAGCACCTGGCCCGCCTCCTTCTGGCCCCGGGGTATGCTCTCAATGCCGCCCCGGAATATCTCCGAGAAGTAGCAGGCGTAGTTGAGGATGAAGGCCGCCATGGCTGCGGCAAAGCGGCCGGAGGAGCCGGTGCCCCAGATGTTGTAGCCCATCATGCCCGGGGCGTAGTATATAAGCAGCAGCTGTATCATCAAAGGGGAGCCCCGGAATATCCACACCACCGTGCGAACAAAGCCGCTGAGGGGCTTGAAGCTGCTCATGGAGCCGAAGGACATGATAAGCCCCAGGGGTATGGCCCCCAGCAGGGTGAGTATGAAGATCTCCAGGGATTTGACGAAGCCCTCGTTCAGGCTCATTACAACGGTCTGGAACATGGCTGACCTCACTTTGTATGTATAGGGTGAAATGTTTCAAGATAGTCCGTAAGCAGAGGGAGCGGTGCTCCCTCTGCTTAACGATTTAGCAAGCTATTTCATTATACAGGAACTTTTCTTATTCTGCAACTATGGATTCCTGCACGCCGTAGACCGTGGCTATCTCCTCCACGGTGCCCTCGGCAAAGGCGGCGGCGTAGAACTCATTGAAGGCGGCGGCCAGGTCGCTGCCCTTGCGGAAGCCCACGCCGTACTTCTCCTCGGTGAGGGAGACGGTGTAGCTGAGCTGGTCGTAGCTGGTGCCCTCGCCTATCATGGCGCCGGCCATGAGCAGGTCGATGACGCAGGCGTCGGCGGTGCCGGCGGCCACGTTCATCAGAGCGTCGGCCTGGGTGGGCACGGCGGTGTAGTCCTCAATGCCCAGATCCTTCACGGCGGACTCACCGGCGGAACCGGCTTCCACGGCAAAGGCCAGACCGCTGAGGCTTTCAGTATCCTGGTACTGGTCGGCCACCTCGGACTTCACCACCACTACCTGGGCGTTCTTGCAGTAGGGATTGGAGCACTCCATAGAGTTGAGCACCTCGTCGGTAAGAGTCATGCCGTTCCACACGGCGTCAATGCTCTTGGAGTCCAGCTCCAGTATCTTGTTGTCCCAGTCTATCTCGATGAACTCCACGGACACGCCCAGGCTCTCGGCAAAGGCCTTGGCCATGTCGGCGTCAAAGCCTATCCATTCGCCGTTGTCGTCCTTGTAGTCCATGGGAGCAAAATCGGTGATGCCAACGATGAGGCTGCCCTTGCCCTGGACATAGGCCAGGTCGCTTTCGGCAGCGGCGTCCTCGGCGGGAGCCTCAGCGGCGTCCTCGGCAGCGGGGGCTTCGGAGCCGCCGCAGGCGCAGAGGGCAAAGACCATGGAAAGAGCGAGCAGCAGTGCAAGTATCTTTTTCATTTTAATATCCTCCATACAGGTTTTTATCACGGTAGTATAATAACACATTAGCGAAATAAAGCAAGAGGGAATTTTATTTTTGCTGTGCAATTTTTGCACAGCAAAAAAGGCCTGGGGCAGAGAAAAATATTGAACAGGGGCTTTAATTCCTATAATACTTATGGTATATTGAAATAGTAGGAAATAAAAAGCGGGAAGGAGGCGAGCCTTTGAATATAACCAGCAAGGGGCGCTACGCTTTACAGGTGATGCTGGACCTGGCCCAGCACAGGGATGAGGGCTACATCTCCCTGAAGACCGTGGCCGACCGCCAGGGCTACTCCATGAAATATCTGGAGATGATAGTGGGGCAGCTGAAAAAGGCGGAGCTGCTCAGCAGCACCCGGGGCAAGGAAGGCGGATACAAGCTGAACCGGCCCCCGGAAGACTACACCGTGGGGGAGATCCTCCGCTGCATAGAGGACAATCTGGCCCCGGTGTCCTGCATCAAATCCGGCGGGGTCTGCTGCGAGCTGGCCGGGGTATGCATGACCGCTCCCATGTGGAAGGAGCTGGACGATATCACCAACGGCTACCTGGACACCGTCACCCTCAGCGACCTGCTCAGCGGGGAAAAGTGGAAAAAAGCCCATTGACAAATAAATGCGCTGTGATATAATTCCCAGTAGAATGATAGGAAATAATAAAGGAAACGGAGATATAAATATGTTCGTATACGCCGACAATGCAGCCACCACCAGCGTCAGCAAGACTGCGCTGAACGCCATGCTGCCCTACCTCACCGAAAATTACGGCAACCCCTCCAGTCTCTACGCCTTTGCCCAGAAGGCCACCGAAGCCCTGACCCAGGCCAGGATCACCGTGGCGGAGTGCCTGGGCGCCGCCAGCCCCAAGGAGATATACTTCACCTCCGGCGGCAGCGAGGCGGACAACCAGGCCATCATGTCCGCCGCCCGGGTGGGGGCCCGCAAGGGCAAGAAGCACCTGATATCCACCAAGTTCGAGCACCACGCCGTGCTCCACACTCTCAAGCGTCTGGAGAAAGAGGGCTTCGATGTGACGCTGCTGGACGTCCATGAGGACGGAGTGGTGCGCATGGAGGACCTGAAGGCCGCCATCCGGGAGGATACCTGCCTGGTTACCATCATGTTCGCCAACAACGAGATAGGCACCGTCCAGCCCGTGGAGGAGATAGGCGCCCTCTGCCGGGAGAAGGGCATACCCTTCCACTGCGACGCAGTCCAGGCGGCGGGACACATGCCCATAGACGTGGAGAAGATGAATATAGACATGCTGTCCATCTCCGGCCACAAGTTCCATGCCCCCAAGGGCGTGGGCGCCCTGTACGTGCGCAAGAACATCCCCCTCTTCAATCTCATCGAGGGCGGCGGCCAGGAGCGGGGCAAGCGGGCCGGCACCGAGAACGTGGCGGGCATAGTGGCCATGGCCGCAGCCCTCAAGGAGTCGGTGGACAATATGGAGGCCGACAGCAAGAAGATGATAGCCATGAGGGACAAGCTCTTTGCCGAGCTTTCCAAGATACCCCACAGCAAGATAAACGGCAGCCTGGAGCACCATGTGCCCGGCACGGTGAACATGTGCTTTGAAGGCATAGAGGGAGAGAGCCTGCTGCTGATGCTGGACGCCAAGGGCATCTGCGCCTCCTCCGGCAGCGCCTGCACCTCCGGCTCTCTGGACCCCAGCCACGTGCTGCTGGCCCTGGGCCTGCCCCATGAGGTGGCCCACGGCTCCCTGCGCCTGTCCATATGCGAGTACAACACCATGGAGGAGATAGACCATATCTGTCAGGTGGTGCCCCAGGTGGTGGAGTACCTGCGGAACATGTCCCCGGTGTGGGACGAGCTGGAGAAGGGCCAGAAGCCCCATCTTATATAATTAAAAACAAGACCAGATATACAGGAGGAAAATATAATGGCACTTTACAGCGACAAGGTCATGGACCATTTCCAGAATCCCCGGAACGTGGGCAAGATGGATGACGCCGACGGCATCGGCGAGGTGGGCAATGCCAAGTGCGGCGATATAATGCGTATGTATATAAAGGTGAAGGACGGCATCATCACCGACTGCAAGTTCAACACCTTCGGCTGCGGCAGCGCCATAGCCACCAGCTCCATGGCCACCGAGCTCATCAAGGGAAAGCCCGTGGAGGAGGCTCTGAAGCTTTCAAACCAGGCGGTGGTAGAGGCCCTGGACGGCCTGCCTGCCCATAAGATACACTGCTCCGTGCTGGCCGAGGAGGCCGTGCAGGCCGCCGTTAAAGATTACTACGACAGAAACGGCATAGCCTATGACCCGGAGAAGTTCAAGGTCCACAGCTGCGAGCACTGCTCCGACTGAGAAAATCTCATATAGAATAAACGGCCGGCTGCAAAGGCAGCCGGCCTTTCAGCTTGTCGAAGAAGGCTAAACCTTCTTCGACAAAGAGAGTGCACTTCGCTTCATGCCTCGGTTGTACGCCGTAGGCGTACAATTCGACACTCCGCTCCGTGAGAAGTGTTTTCTGCGACGCACATGTCGCCGCAGAAAACGATTGAATTTATTTTTTCGCTTCGGCGAAAAATCTCTGCGAGGCTTTTTTTGGCAGTTCAACGGCCAGCTGCTTTTGCAGCCGGCCCTTGGTTTTATTTTCCTATATCTCCTCGTCCCCGTACAGCAGATAGCCGCAGGAGACCTCCAGAATCTGACACAGAGCCACCAGCTCGATGTCCGTCACATAGCGCTTCCCTGTCTCTATCCGGGTTATCACATTCTTGTCCATGTCATAGCCCTCCAGCTGAAGGCGGGCGGCCAGCTGACGCTGGGACAGGCCTCTGAGCCTGCGCAGCTGAATAAGCCGCCGGGCGATAAGATTTTTCTCCCCGCCCTTGGATATGGGCTTTGGCATGTTTCCACCTCCTGTATGCTTTTTCATACCTTGCATATATTGTGAACGATGCCAACAGCGAAGTCAAGCCCCCAGATGCAGAGGGGAAAAGCTGTCTTGGAGGATACATGGGACCGACGCGACTGCCCGCAAACTTTTTTCAAAAAAATTTCGCCGCCCTATTGACAAACGGGCAGAGCTGTGTTATTGTACTAATCGCTTAATACAATAACACAAAGGAGGGATGACATGGACTGGACGTTCAACAACGACATGCCCATATACAGCCAGCTGGTGGATAAGATAAAGCTGAGCATAGTGTCCGGGCAGCTGCCGCCGGGGGAAAAGCTGAGCACCGTAAGGGAGCTGGCGGCGGAGGCAAAGGTGAATCCAAACACCATGCAGCGGGCCTTTCAGGAGCTGGAGCGGGGAGGCCTGGTCTTCTCCCAGCGCAGCAGCGGCCGCTTCGTGACCGAGGACATGGAGGTAATCATGAAGGAAAAGAAGGCCATGGCCCGAAAGTACATCCGGGACTTTATGGGCAGCATGGAGAAGCTGGGATTTACCTGCGAGGATATAATAAACCTTATAAAGGACGGAAAAGAGGAGGATAAGAAATGACGGCTACCTTTGAATGCAAGGGCCTGAGCAAGAACTTCGGCTCCACCCAGGCACTGGAGGATGTGAGCTTCAGCATAGCGCCGGGCCGGGTGGTGGGGCTGCTGGGGCCCAACGGCAGCGGCAAGACCACTTTGATAAAGCTGGCCAACGGCCTTTTGACACCCAGTGAAGGGGAAGTGCTCATCTGCGGGGGCAGGCCCGGCGTGGAGAGCAAGGCGGCGGTGAGCTACCTGCCCGACAAGACCTGCATGCCCCTGTGGATGGACCCGATGCAGCTGATGGACTTTTTCCAGGACTTCTATCAGGACTTTGACCGGCGGCGGGCGGAGGATATGCTGCGCCGCCTGGGCCTGAATGAGAAGCAGCGTCTCCGGCAGATGTCCAAGGGCACCCGGGAGAAGGTGCAGCTCATCATGGTCATGAGCCGCAAGGCAAAGCTCTACCTGCTGGATGAGCCCATCGGCGGCGTGGACCCGGCCACCCGGGACTACATCCTTGACACTATAATCAGAAACTATGACCCGGAGGCCGCCGTGGTCATCTCCACCCATCTGATAAGCGACGTGGAGAAGATACTGGACGAGGTGCTGTTCATAAACCGGGGCAGGATAATGCTCCAGGCCTCTGTGGACGATATCCGCCAGCAGTACGGCAAGAGCGTGGATGAGTATTTCAGGGAGGTATTCAAATGCTAGGCAAACTTATAAAGCATGAGTTCAAGGGCAGCGGGCGCACCATGGTCCCCTTTATATTGGTATGCCTGGGACTGTCGGTGCTGGCGGGCCTGTCCATAAGGGGCATGGAAAATCTTCAGGATTACGGCTGGTTCACGGTGCTCTTCGGCATAGTGATGTTCCTTTTTGCGGCGGGGCTTATAGCAGTGTGCATCATGGCCCTGGTGGTGTGCATAGAGCGCTTCAGGAAAAACCTCCTGGGGGACGAGGGCTATCTCATGTTCACCCTGCCGGTGAGCGTGGATGAACACATTTTTGCAAAGCTCATAGTCTCCTCGGTGTGGTTCGTAGCGACCTGGCTGGTGTGTATGCTGGCTTTTGTCCTGATGTTCCTGTGCAACCTGGACCTGATGGATGTGAACTGGTCCGAAATCAGCTATGTCATGGGTGAGGTCTGGGCTAAGCTCCTGGACTTCGGCCTGCTGCATATCATAGCCTACATCCTGGAACTGCTGGCGCTCGTCTTTGCCGCCTGCTGCTTTACCTGCATGCAGTTTTACAGCGCCATGGCTATAGGCTACAGCTTTTCCAACCACAAGCTGCTGCTGTCCGTAGTGTTCTTCTTTGCGATAAACGTGGCCCTGTCCATACTCCAGCCCCTGCTTCTGGTCTTCACCGGCAATGCGGGACTGCTGGACTTCATGGCCAACAGCGCCCAGAATATCAGCGGTCCGGCGGCGGTACACCTGGTACTGCTGGGAGCTTTCCTGTACGCCCTGGTGTTCTTTGCGGTACTCTATATCCCCACCCGGCTGCTGCTGAAGCGCCGGCTGAACCTGCCCTGAGGGGGCTGATGTTAAAAAAGGCTCTGCGGAAAAACGCAGAGCCTTTTAGACGTTCAATATAAAACAGGAGCTCAGTCCATGTATCTCTCCGTGTAGCACTCGTCGGGCAGACAGTCGGCCAAGCCGGTGAGGACCGTTTTTACCCCGGCCTCCATGGTCTCCTCCGGGCTTTTCAAAGCGGAGCGGCTGAGGTGGCGGCTCAGGGAGACCCTAACGGTGGTGCCCTTGCCCTGGCGGCTCTCCAGCAGCAGAGTGCCGCCGTGGAGGCAGGCGGCGGAGCGGACCACGGTGAGGCCCAGCCCGGCGCCGGAGAGCATGCTGCCCATGTCGAAGCCGTGGCAGTAGCGGTCAAAGACGCTGCCCAGCTGCTCCGGGGGGATGCCGCAGCCGTCGTCGTCCACGGAGATGATGAGGCTGTCTCTGGTGCCCATAAGGCTGAGAGCCACCCGGGTGCAGCCCAGGGCGTGGACCAGACAGTTGGATATGAGGTTCAGGATTATCATCTCCACCAGCTGCCTGTCGGCCACGATGGGCTGCACCTGTTCGCACGCAAGCTTCAGCTCCACCTGGGGGCAGAGCATGCCCGCCGTCTCCACCAGGCCGGACACCAGCCGGGCCACGTCCAGTTCCTCAGGAGAGAATATGATGGTGCCCTGGGTGATGGCAAGGACGGCGGATGCGTTGGTGAGCACCCGCATCATGCGGTAATAGCTGTGGGTGATGGAGCGCAGAGCCTCCAGCAGCTCCAGGTCCTGCTTATCCTCGGCCCGGGTGCGGAGCATATCCGCCGAGAGACTGAAGTTCATAAGACTGCTCCTCATGGAGAAGATGAGAGCGTCGTTGAGCAGCAGGGGCGAGCTGCTGCACTGGCGCAGGAACACCAGCTGGCAGTCTTCAAATCGGTTCACGCGGACGGTATATTGGCTGCCGCCTATGCTCAGTTCCACGATAAAAGAGGAGGCCTGGCTCTCGGTCACGCCGGGACCAAGCAGGGTCTTCAGGGATTTCCCTATACAGTCAGGCCCTAAGATCCGGCAGGCGGCGGCATTGGCAAAATAAACCAGATTGCGCCGGATAAGCAGAGCCGCCTCCCCGGAGAGGGCCAGGATGTCGGTGGAAAGATCATGCATAGGGGTATTCTCCAATCTGCCGCAAGAGTGTTTGGACCCCTTTTTCCCTGCGGCTGGGGAAGCTGGGCGGCCCGGACCGGGCCTATTTTATCAGAAGTGGACAAAATACACAATAGCGCAGGACAAAAATGGTGGAAAAAGCTCGAAAATTCGGCAGAATTTTGGGCAAAATACATAGTAAATGTATTGATTTTTGCAAATATTATGTGTTATTATTTAAACGCTAAGCAAGGCATTTATTTCCTGCGGCGCAGGAGGTATATGTATATATTGTATTTCATTAAAATGGAGGATATTAACTATGATCAAAGTTGGCATCAATGGCTTCGGCCGTATCGGCTCCCTGGCTTTCAGATCCGCCATCAAGTCTGATGACATCGAGGTCGTCGCCATCAACGCTCCCGGCAAGACCGCAGGTCAGCTGGCCTACGCCGTCAAGTATGACACCGTCCACGGCAAGTTCAACGGCACCGTCGCTTTTGACGACGAGGCAAAGACCCTCACCGTCGACGGCAAGACTGCCAAAGTCCTGGATTCCCGTGATCCCTCCCTCCTGCCCTGGGGCGAGTTGGGCGTAGAGTACGTCCTGGAGTGCACCGGCAAGTTCCTCACCAAGGAAGCTGCCCAGCCCCATATCGACGCCGGCGCAAAGGTCGTCGTCATGTCCGGCCCCGCAAAGGACGACACCCCCATGTTCGTCTGCGGCGTCAACCTGGACAAGTACACCCCTGACATGCAGTTTGTCTCCAACGCCTCCTGCACCACCAACTGCCTGGCTCCTCTTGCCAAGGTCATCAACGACAACTTCGGCATCGTGGAAGGCCTCATGACCACCGTTCACGCCTCCACCGCCACCCAGTCCGTGGTCGATGGCTTCTCCAAGAAGAACTGGCGCCTGGGCCGCAGCGTGTACAACAACATCATCCCCACCTCCACCGGCGCTGCCAAGGCTGTTGGCAAGGTCATCCCCGAACTGAAGGGCAAGCTCACCGGCACCTCCATGCGTATCCCCGCCGGCGATGTTTCCATCGTTGACCTGACCTGCCGTCTGGCCAAGGGCGCTTCCTACGACGAGATCTGCGCCGCCGTCAAGGCCGCTTCCGAAGGCCCCATGAAGGGCGTCATCGAGTACGTGGACGAAGAGGTCGTCTCCTCCGACTTCCGCACCGATGCTCACACCTCCATCTTCGACGCCAAGGCCGGCCTGTCCCTGAACGACAACTTCGTCAAGCTCATGGCTTGGTACGACAACGAGTGGGGCTTCAGCTGCAAGATGCTGGACCTGACCCGTCACATCGACTCCGTCCGCAAGGCCTGAGTTGGGGACAAGCAGTCCGAGACAAGAACTAACTGAAAAAGCTCCTGCCCACCGGGCGGGAGCTTTTTTCAGCTTGTCAACATCTGAGTTTACAGTTCATTAACTTGACATTGCCAATGGAAAGTGTTAGTCTGTATAAGGATACATTTGGCCGCTTGCCGGATGACTGTCCCAAAAAGGGACCGTCTGAGGCAGAGCGGCTTTGCTTTTGTGATTTATAGTCTTAACTATGGAATAAAGAAAGGATGTACAAAAATGACTCATTATGACGTGATAATCGTAGGCGCAGGCCCTGGGGGCATCTTCACCGCCTATGAGCTGGCCAAGGCCGACAGGGGACTGAAGGTGGCGGTCTTTGAGCTGGGCAAGCCCCTGGACAAGAGGAAATGCCCTATTGACGGCAAAAAGATAAAATCCTGCGTGAAGTGCCCCACCTGCGCCATAATGAGCGGCTTCGGCGGGGCGGGCGCTTTTTCCGACGGCAAGTACAATATAACCAACCAGTTCGGCGGCACCCTCTATGAGTACGTGGGCAAGCAGCGGGCCATAGAACTGATGCGCTATGTGGACCAGATAAATCTGGACCACGGCGGCCAGGGCACCAAGCTCTACTCCACCGCCAACACCAAGATAAAGCGCACCTGCCTGGAGAACGGCCTGCACCTGCTGGACGCACAGGTCAGGCACCTGGGCACCGACATAAATTATGTGGTGCTGGAGAACCTATACAATGAGCTTAAGGACAAAGTGGAGTTCCACTTCAATTCCGCCGTTACCGGCGTTGAGAAGAGGGAAGAGGGCTATATAGTCCATGTGGGCGCCGAGAGCTATAGCTGCGGCCGCTGCGTCATCTCCGTGGGCCGCAGCGGCAGCAAGTGGATGGAGAGCGTCTGCGAGAGCCTGGATATCCCCACCCGCTCCAACCGGGTGGATATAGGCGTGCGGGTAGAGCTGCCTGCGGAGGTCTTTGCCCATCTCACCGACGAGCTCTATGAGAGCAAGATAGTTTACCGCACCGAGAAGTTCGAGGACATGGTGCGCACCTTCTGCATGAACCCCCACGGCGTGGTGGTGAATGAAAACACCAACGGCATCGTCACCGTCAACGGCCACAGCTATGAGGACAAGAGCAAGCACACCGAGAACACCAATTTTGCCCTGCTGGTGTCCAAGCACCTGTCCGAGCCCTTCAAAGACTCCAACGGCTACGGCGAGAGCATAGCCCGCCTGTCCAACATGCTGGGGGGCGGCGTCATGGTCCAGCGCTTCGGCGATCTGGTAAGGGGACGGCGCAGCACGGTGCGGCGCATCGAGGAGAGCTTCGTCACCCCCACCCTCTCTGCCACTCCCGGCGACCTGAGCCTTGTTATCCCCAAGCGTATCCTGGACGGCATCATCGAGATGATATACGCCCTGGACAAGATAGCCCCGGGCACCGCCAACGACGACACCCTCCTCTACGGCGTGGAGGTGAAGTTCTATAATATGGAAGTGGAGATTGACAACAATCTGGAGACCAGCAGCCCCGGGCTCTTCGTCATAGGCGACTGCTCCGGCGTCACCCACTCCCTGTCCCATGCCTCTGCCAGCGGAGTACATGTGGCAAGGCACATCCTGGGCATACGGGACTGAGCTTCTTCCCTTGATTTCTGCGCCGGTGAATGCTAATATACGGTAATATCAGCTGAGCCGGAGCCGCCGGATCTGCCGGCGGCTCCGCTCCGGCGCACACTTTCACCAGGAGGACCGCAATGTCAAAAGTCAAAGGTCAAAACTACATGCACGGCGCCGCCATACTCACCATAGGCGTGGTGATAATGAAGATACTGGGCTTTATATATAAGATACCGCTGGGGAATATCCTGGGGGACGAGGGTTACTCCATGTTCACCAGCGCTTACAATATCTATTATGTGTTCTTCACTCTGGCCACGGCAGGCCTGCCGGTGGCCCTGTCCCGCCTGGTGGCGGAGGCGGACGCCAACGGCCGGGCCAAGCAGGAGGAGAAGACCTTCCGGGTGGCGCTGCTGACCTTCTTTGTCATCGGTGCGGTCTTTGCCCTGATACTCTATCTCTTCCCCAACTGGCTGGCGGACAATTATCTGGAGAACCCGGACGCCGCCCCCAGCATCAGGGCCATGGCCCCTTCCATACTGCTGGTGTGTCTTGTCTCCGCCTACCGGGGCTACTGCCAGGGCAACGGCAATATGCTGCCCACCACCGTGGACGAGGTGTTGGAGGTGCTCTTCAAGGTCATCTCCGGGCTTATCCTGGCGGCGGTGATAATGAATATGGGCCTGGGTCTGCCCGCCGCTTCCGCCGGAGCCATTTTCGGCGTGTCCATCGGTTCGGTGGTGTCTCTGGCCTACATGATAATCTATAAACGGCGCAATTACGATGTGCTCACCGCGCCATATACCGGGGGCCGGGCTCCAAACGACATCCCTGAGGATGACGAGAAAGTGGACGGCGCCCTGACCATTGTAAAGAACATCCTCACCATAGGCATACCCATTGCCTTCGGCGCCTGCATCATGGCGCTGCTGAACTCGGTGGACTCCAAGCTGTGCATGAACCGGCTCCAGAGCGCCGCAGGCTTCAGCTATGTGGAGGCCAAGGTGCTCTACGGAGTCTACGGCAAAGCCCAGACTCTGTTCAATCTCCCCGCTGCCTTCATTACCCCTCTCACCATAGCCATAGTCCCGGCCATATCCTCCGCTATAGCCCGGGGCAACAGGGCCGAGGCAATGAAAACTGCGGAGGACTCCATGCGCATTTCCGCCGTCATAGCCCTTCCCATGGGCATAGGACTGGCAGTGCTCAGCTATCCCATAATGAATATCCTCTACCCCAACAGCAATGAGGCAGGGCCGGGGCTGCTGAGCGTTATGGGCGTAGCCTCCTTCTTTGTGTGCCTGGTGCTGATGGAGAACGCCATACTCCAGGCCTCCGGCAAGGAGAAGCTGACCATGGTCACCCTCATCAGCGGGGGACTTATCAAGATAGTGGTGAACTGGTTCCTGGTTGCCCAGAGGCCCATCAACATCTACGGCGCCCCTGTGGGCACCCTGGTGAGCTATCTCTTCATGGCGGCGCTGGACTTTGTGTTCATGTGCGTCACCCTGAAGGAGAAGCCCAGGGCCCTGAAGGTCTTTGCCGGACCTATAGCCGCCAGCCTGCTGATGGCTGCCACAGCCTGGGCCATATACGGCCTGGCCGGGCGCTTTGTGGGAACGGGGAGCTATCTTGGCATGCTGCTGTCCATGGCTCTGGCCATAGCCGCAGCGGCGCTGGTATATGCAGTCAGTGTGATAGCCATGAGGGTCATCACAAAAGAAGACATGAGCCTGATACCCGGCGGGGCAAAAGTCGCAAAAATACTGCATATGCGCTAAAAAAATCTGAATTTATACAAATAAGACTTGATTAACAGCAGGAAATATGGTAGATTCTATGCGTTGCCTTTTCAAGGGCATAGGATGAATGAGTATTCTGCCGGATTTTCGGGCAGACTCATCATGAATGCGGTATCGACCGCACAATATATTCAGGAGGTTTTCAATTATGAATAAGGCAGATTTGGTTGCAGCCGTGGCAGAGAAGGCCGGCATCTCCAAGAAGGACAGCGAGAAGGCCGTCAACGCCGCCTTTGATGCTATCACCGATGCCCTGGTAGCCGGCGACAAGGTCCAGCTGGTGGGCTTTGGCGCTTTCGAGACCAAGGAGCGGGGCGCCCGCATTGGCCGCAACCCCAAGACCAAGGAAGAGATCCAGATCCCTGCCAGCCGCATCCCCGGTTTCAAGGCCGGCAAGGCTCTCAAGGATGCAGTTGCAAAGTGATCTGAAACTAATCTGCAAGATAAACGGCTGTCGAAAAGACGGCCGTTTTTTATCTTTTCCACACATCCGGCAGCCTGAAAGGAGGGGAAACTTCCGCCGAACTGCCCCCTGTCTGGGGAAGGAAAATGACGATTGAATTTGCCCGGGAGAGGGCTTATAATGTTGCCAACATTTTGAGAAGAGCGGCTGCAGAGAGCGTCCCGCAACAGCAAGCGGAAGAAAAGAATGAAAGGGAGCATGGCATGAGCTACGGAAAAGTAGATAAGGCTCTGGTGGAAAAGCTGGAGGAGATCGTAGGCAAGTCCCGTTGCCGGTATGGAGACGACATCATGGAAGAATACTCCCATGACGAGATGCCCATCTACGGGAAGCATTATCCTGAGGCAGTGTGCCTGGTGGAGAGCACCGAGGAGGTGGCCGGGATAATGTCCCTTTGCTATGAACATGATGTGCCGGTCACCGTGCGGGGCGCCGGCACGGGATTGGTGGGGGGCTGCGTGCCCCTGTGCGGCGGAGTGGTCATATCCACGGCCAGGATGAACAGGATACTGGGCTATGACATGAAAAACCTGACGGTAGATATCCAGCCCGGAGTGCTGCTGAAGGACCTGGCGGCGGATGCTCTGAGCCGGGGGCTGATGTATCCCCCGGACCCGGGAGAAAAGACCGCCACCGTGGGCGGCAACGTGAGCACCAACGCCGGAGGGATGCGGGCGGTGAAATACGGCGTGACCCGGGACTATGTGCTGGCCATGACGGTGGTGCTGCCGGACGGACAGATAATGAAGCTGGGCAAAGCCGTCTGCAAGACCAGCTCCGGCTACAGCCTGCTGCACCTGATGATAGGCAGCGAGGGCACCCTGGGCATAATCACCCGGCTGACTCTGAAGCTTATACCCAAGCCTCTTATGGACGTGAGCTTCATCCTGCCCTTTGAGGACATTGCCGCCGCAATAAGCTCCGTGCCCAGCATTAAGCTGGCGAACCTGGACCCTCAGTCCATAGAATTTATGGAGCGGGATATTGTGGACTCCTCGGCGGCGTTTACCAAGAACCCGGTCTTCCCCACGGTGGTCAACGGCCGGGAGGCCGGCGCCTACATCCTTGTCACCCTGGTGGGGGACAGCGAGGAGGAGCTGGACGCAAAGATGGAGCGGCTGGGCCAGGTGGCCGAGGACTGCGGCGCTTATGACACTCTGGTGGTCTGGGACGAGGGGATGAAGAAGGCGGTGTGGGCTGCCCGCAGCGCTTTCCTGAGCGCCATCGAGGCGGAGACCAGACTGCTGGATGAGCTGGACGTGGTAGTGCCGGTGGACAGGATAGCGGAATTTCTGCTGTATTCCCACGAAGTGGCGGAGGAACAGGGCCTTGGCCTGCGCTCCTTTGGGCACGCCGGAGACGGGAACCTGCATATCTACTGCTGCTCCAACCAGCTGGAGGAAGACGAGTTCAAAAAGCGGGTCAAGGTCCTGATGGACAAGTGCTACGCCAAGTGCAATGAGTTTGGGGGCCAGGTGTCCGGGGAACACTCCATAGGCCATGCGAAAAAGGCATACTTAAAAGAGTCTGTGGGGGACAGGGCCTACGGGCTGATGGCGGCCATAAAGCAGGTCTTCGACCCCAAAGGGCTGTTGAACCCGGGAAAGGTCTGCCACGATATACAGTCGGACTGAAAAGTGCAGGCAGGGAGGACAAATATGAGACTTGACAAATATCTGAAGGTATCCCGGCTTATAAAGCGCCGCAGTGTGGCCAACGAGGCCTGCGACGGGGAGCGGGTCAGCGTCAACGGCCGGCAGGTAAAGGCCAGCTATCAGGTGAAGGTGGGAGACATTATAGAGATAAGCTTCGGCCAGCGCTGCCTGAAGGTGGAGGTCACTCAGGTGAGCGAGACGGTGTCCAAGGCCGACGCCCCGGCCATGTACAGGGAGCTGGAATGAGAATATAATAATGAAGAGCCGCAGAGGCAGCCTTATCCACAGGCTGCCTCTGCGGCTCTTTTATAGCTTGTATATTAAATCAGATGATGTATTTTTTCAGCTCTTCCGGCACGGTCTCCGGGTCGGTGGAGATGCTGATGACAAAGTCTATGTTCTCGCTGGCGGCGAACTTGTCCAGCCAGGAGATGAAGGCGCACAGAGCCTCGGTAGACTTGTCTCCCACCATCTTGTAGAAGTTGTCGATAAAGAAATGAGTAATGTCGTAATTGCCGGCGTGAATGCCGCAGATAAGCCCCTTAAGGAACTCATAACTGCCGATGTCGTAATTGCCGGCATCTATAAGCCGGGCCTGATAGGGAATATCATAGGTGAGCTTGCGCTCTTTCTCAATGCAGACCACGTCGCCGGTACACTCGTTGACTGCCTGGCGGACCATGTCCACCAGCTTCTTGGTTTTCCCTGACCCTTTCAGCCCCATGATTAAACTGACCATGATGATCACGCTCCTTTATTTTTTCGCAGAATAGCTATGCACTGTAATTATACATCATTAGCTTATCATGTTTATGTAAAAGGTGCAAGAAGAATTGCAGGGTAATATTCAACAAAATTTACAAAACAGATACAGAGGCAGCTTTTTTGACCATTTGGTCGATAGTTCCTTGACGCAGCGGGAATAATGTGCTAACATTTTATCAAGATGCAAACTGCGCTCTGTGCAATTTGCACACGGAAACTAGAATAACAAGAGAGGTGTAACGCTTGAAAGACCTAAAGCATCTTATTTATTTTGAGAATCTGCTTCAGGAGGCGCACAACGAGCTGGTCACCAAGGCAGTGGCTGAGGGCAAGCATGCCCTGGGCTATAACTGCTACTACATACCTGAGACCCTTTTGAACCTGCCCGGGTGTTTTTCCAGCCGCCTGAGAGCTCCCCGCTGCGTTTCCACCGATATCGCCAGTTATTACATGACCACCAGGAACTGCCCCTATGTGCGCTCCATTCTGGAGCGGGCCATCGAGGGGGGCTACAACTATCTGGAGGCCCTCTTCGGAGCCGAGGGCTGCGCCGCCATGGAGCGCATGGAAGAGCACTTCGTGCTCATCCACCCGGTGAAGAACGAGAAGTTCTTTTCCACCATCATCGACCCTCCCATGAAGGGAGACGAGAACAACCTGAACTACTACAAGGCCCAGCTGAAGCTGAAGGTGGTGGACAAACTGAGGGACGAGCTGGGGGTGGACGTGTCCGATGAGGCTATGCTCAAGGCCATCGAGGACCACAACGAGATATCCAGCCTTATCACCCAGATGGGGGACATGCGCAAGCTGGACAATCCGCCCATCACCGGCTACGAGTTCCACGTCATCCAGCTGGTGAGCCAGGTCTGCCCCCACTATCTCATAAAGCCCTACCTGGAGGAGACCCTGGAGGAACTGAAGACCAGGGAGCCGGAGCCCAAGTTCCCCTTCCGGGCCAGGGTGGCCCTGGTGGGCTCGGAGATAGACGACCCTGACTTCACCAAGCTGATAGAGAGCTGCGGGGCCATGGTGGTGGCCGACCGCTACTGCTTCGGCAGCTTCCCCAGCCGGGAACAGATAGAGATACTCCCGGGGGAGGGCCCCTTCGACGCCATCTGCCGCCACTACCTCCACTGGAACCAGTGCGCCAGATTCATGGACGGAGACAAGATAGACCAGCGCCACAGTGAGGTGCTGCGCCTGGTAAAGGACTTCAAGGCCGACGGCGTCATCTACGAGAACATGAAGTTCTGCGAGTTCTGGAGCTATGAGAAGGTGCTGGCAAACCACATCTTCACCAACGAGCTGCACATCCCCTGCTGCACCATAGAAAAGGAGTACGCCCTGGGCGCCGCAGGTCAGCTGCGCACCCGCTTCCAGGCCTTTATAGAATCTCTGGAAATCAAGAGTATTCAGGGAGGTAAGTGATATGAAACTCACCGATAAACTGATAAAAGCCGTTGACAAGAAGCTGGAACGCTTTGACCCGCTGTGGCAGTCGGAGCACGGAGTGGGCGGTCTGCGCTCCCGCTACTATGACAAGACCGGCGTGGCCAAATACAGAGAGTGGAGAGGCGTAAAGGACACCTTTTATGACTACAGCCAGTGGCTGAAAAACCTTATGAGCATGGGCATGATGGTGGGCTCGGCCCCCATGGCCTGCCTGAAGGGCTTCTGGGAATACCGCTGGATGGGCTCCTATCTGGGCACCTTCATGTTCATTGACCGGCTCTTTGAGGGCTACCGGGGATATGAGCTGCGCATAGCCCACATGAATATGCACGCCATAGTCCAGAGCCTCACCAAGAAGATCGCCCTGGTGCTGGCCAATGACCGGCGCTTCGGCGGCGGACCCCTCACCGACAGGATGGTGCCTATGGACGAGGTGCTGCCCCCCCTGTTCATGGCGGGCTTCAAGGATCTGATACCCATTCCCCTCCAGACTCTGCCGGAGTTCATCATCTGCGACATAGACCAGCACATCGAGCCTTATTATATCGACGTGGCGGAGTCCTACGGCCTGCCTGCGGACGTGTGTTCCCGCTGTGCCGCCGAGACCGGCGTCACCATAGACGACGCCTTCCCCATCTTCGGCAAGGGCTTTCTGTCCACCAACATGCCCTGCAACGCCTCTGAGGCCACTTCCATGTTCCAGCGCCGCCGGGTAAATCTGCCCTACCAGCCGGTGACCATGGCCATGATACACAACGAGCCCGGCGCCCACCCCTACTCCACCCAGGAACTGAAAAACGCCATAGCCTTCATCGAAAAGGAGTACGGCGTGAAGTACGACTGGAACGCCCTCTTTGAGCGGGCAAAGCATATGAACGAGCAGAACACCATTGAGCTGGAGAAGTGGGACTACTTCAAGACTCCTTATTCCGCCCTGGTGGGCATAGCCGAGACCTTGTACCGCCTCTACTCCTGGGCCTCCGTCAACGGCCAGGAGGACTACTTCACCAAGACCGACCGGAAGGTCATCGCCCTCATGCGCAAGGCCTATGAGGAGAAGTACCGGCCCTTTGCCGGCAAGACCCGCCACCGGGCCTTCCTGTGGGGCCCCTCCGCCGTGTACTATACCGACTTCCCCACCTGGATACAGAACTGCTGGGGCATCAATATCGTGCTGAACATGGACTCCACCATGGGCCACAACATGATAAGCACCACCGACCCGGAGCAGGCCATAAAGGACCTGGCCCTGTTCTCGGAAAAGGGCGTCATGCGCCACCACGCCGTGGGCGGCTGGGACAACGTGAACGCCGTGTGGGAGTGGGCCAAGAACTTCAACTGCGACATGGTGCTGTGCAACGACAACGTGGCCTGCAAGGGCATGAACGGCGTCCACGCCCTGCTGGAGGAGCAGGCCAGGGATCTGGGCTTCCACTTCATCTTCATCGAGCATGACCTGGAAGACAGCCGCACCGTCTCCCGCCAGGATATGAGGAAGTGCGTCAACAACTACATGTCCGTGGTGCTGAATGAGCAGCCTCTGGACCCCACCATCGTGGAGTTCGACGACTCTGCGGCTTACTGAGAAAGGCGGGAAGGTAAATGAAAAAAGTTATGAAATTCGTCCTGAAGCTCCTGGGCAAGCTGGCTGTGGTAGGCCTCGTCACTTTCCTGGTCACCTTTACGATTTATATGACCAATGCGGAAAACAAGATAATCTACTATGTGGTGCGCCCATTGCTGAACAAGCATTACGACTCCCAGGTGAGGGACAGAAGGATATGATATCTTCGGGCCTCAAGCCCGAAATCCTGGAAAGAAAACCGGGGCATCCGACTTTTGCCGGATGCCCTTTGGTTTTGTGTGCTGTAAAAGGGGAACAGAAAAGGAGATGCTTCCGGTTCTATGATGAGAAAAATCTGTACATTTCTGCTGACTTTGTGTGCCTGCCTGCTGACCGCCTGCGGAGGGACAGGGGAGGCCACCGGCAGGGTCGTTGCCATGGATGTCCGGGATGGCGAGGGATTGGTCAGCTTTACCGTGGAGACGGAGAAGGGTGAACAGATCGCTCTGGAGCTGACGGAGGGCACCCATATTTTCTCCTTTATTGAGGGACTGGATGAAGACCGCTTCAGAGAAGGCGAACTGACAGACACGGCGGTGTGGGCGGAATATAACAGGGCAGGCAGAACCGTGAAAGCCGAAAATGGGGAAAAGACGAGAATTTACCCGGCTGAGCACCTGGAAATATGCGGCATTCTCAGCCCGGAGACGGTGAGCCTTGACCGGGAGACGGCTGCAAATATATGGCAGTACTATAACTGCAAGGTCTATACCCTGCCTGACGGAACACCGCTGCTGAAGGTCAAAAACCCCATAGGGCCGGAGAATGTCTCCGTGGGCGGGACAGAGAATTTCCACGGCCTGGAAATAGAGGCTCAAGAGAAGATCCTTGAGTATTATCAGAGCCGGGGCCTGCTGTATGATGAACGGGCCCAGCTGGAGAGAGCCTACAGGGCCTGGCAGGAAACGGAGGGAGAGGGCTTTGTGGAGTATTCTCTGGGCCAGGAAATATCTCCCAGCGCCTCCAGCCCAAGGCTTATCTATTTTCTCACCGCCGTCACTCTGCCTATAGACGGTAACTATATCTATGAGCTGTGTACCTGTGCCGCCTTTGACAAGAGCACCGGAGACTATGTGGACAACAGTGAGCTGTTTTCCTGCCCTCGGGAGGAGCTGGCCGAGAGGTTGCTGGACTTAGCGGATATACGGGATGAGCAGTTGAGGCAGGAGATGGAACAGGCCTTTGAGCCTGAGAACCTGGTTTTCTATTCAGACTTTGTGGAGCTGCATTTCCCGGCGGGAACTCTGCCCAGCCAGGAGCATAGCTGGCGGGTCATTCTGGAGTATGACAAGGGACTGGAGAATATAATGCAGCATTGGGCCGTCCCCCTTAAAAGCGAATAAGAAAGGCGCAGCCTAGGCTGTGCCTTTCTTATTTGCCGGGTGTGGGGCCGGGCTCTTTCCCCGGAAGGGGGGAGGGCACGGGGGGAGCGTCCGTATCCAGGACGAACTTCCCGCAGGCATTTATGATGGTGGTGTCCTTGTAGTGGAGGACTCTGGGCTGCATGGCCCCGTAACGCTTGTGGACGTGGCCGTGGACCAGGTAGCGGGGGCGGTACTTGTCCATCAGGGAGAGGAAGGCCTCAAAGCCCCGGTGGCTGAGGTTTTCCTGGTCTCCGTAGCCTCTTGCCGGGGCATGGGTCAGCACTATGTCCACCCCGCCGCAGCGTCTCAGCTTCAAAAAGAGCCGGTTTATCCGCCGCTCCATCTGCCGCTCGGTGTACTGGTGGGGGCCGCCGTTATAGAGCATGCTGCCCCCCAGGCCCAGGATGCGCAGTCCGCCCACGGTGATCAGCTTGTCGTCTATGCACTGGCAGCCCTCGGGAGGGCGGCGGTCATAACTCAGGTCGTGGTTGCCCCGGACATAGAGCAGGGGGCGGTTGGCCATGGTGACAAGAAAGCTGAGGTAATCCGCCTTCAGATCCCCGGCGGAGAGTATCATATCTATGCCCTTGAGATTGCCTGGCCGGTAGTAATCCCAGAGGAACTTGTCCTCTTCATCGGAGATGAGGAGTATTTTCATAGCTGCTTCTCTTCTTTCTCAGGCGGTATGCTGTCCCGGTATATACCCAGCAGACGCACCGTATCTCTGGAGCGGGGGAATATCTGGTCGAAGGAGGGGATGCTGCCCTCCACATTGTCGCAGAGCCAATCCATGGTCATTATCTCTTCGGGGCTCAGGGGCCGGCTGCCGTCGTTCCGTTCCTGTCCCTCCTGGTCCACGATCCTGGTATAGAAGGGCTCCACGGAGCCGTCCGCTATACCCTGTTTAAGTATCTCCGCCAGGCTGCGCACCCCGTCGGGGAGGGTATCGCTGAGCTGCACGTCTATGACTCCGCTTTTCATGCCCCACCAATAATTGATGGCCTTGCTGGCCGGGACGTTTGCCCAGCTGCCGTTGAAGATGCTGAGGACTATCTGCTCGTAGAGCTTGCCCCAGTTCCAGCAGGGAACCGCCAGAGGCAGCAGGGAGCCGTCCTCCTGGAGACGGTAGGTGCCCCACTCCAGGGCCCAGTGGGGGTTGCTGGAATTGGTGGCGTCCCGGTTGGAGATGACGGTGACCCCGCTGTCGATGAGGTCCCGCACCGGCCGGGGCTCCGCACAGGACCAGCGCAGCTTTACCCTGGCCCGGGGATTTGTGAGCTTTACTCCCAGGGCGAAGGCGTTTATACTGGCCGGCTCGCCAATGATGGGGTAGTTGGAGACATAGCCTATAATGTCCTCCTTGGCCATGGCCCCGGCCACGGCCCCGGTGATAAACTTGCCCTCATATATGCGGCTGTAGTACATGCGCACCCCGGCATAGGGCAGGGAGAGGGCGCAGTTGAGCACCTTTACCTCCGGGTGCTCCGCCGCTATCCGCCGGCAGTCGTCTATCATAAGGGGGGTGGTGGCAAAGATGAGCTTCGCCCCGTCATCCACCGCCCTTTTCATAGCGTCGTAGTAGTCCTTGTCAAAGGCGTTATACAGCTTTATACTCAGCTTTTTGCCCAGCTTTTCCTCGAGATATTTCCTGCCGTGGTCGTGGGAGCGGGTCCAGGCGCTGTGCTTGGGGTCAAAGCCATAGATGAAGGCCAGGTCCAGATGTTCGCTGTGGGCCACGCTGAGCAGCTTTGCCAGCAATCCCCGGTCCTCGGCCAGGGGCTCGGTGCTGACGGCTATGGCCTCCTGGGTCTTGACCTTTATGTCCGGCCAGATGCTGTGGAGTTTTTTTATCAGCTCCGGCAGGGGCAGCTCCTTTATCTCACCGAAGCTGAAAGTCTCCAGCCAAATGAGCATGGCCTCTGCCGGGGTGATATCCAGCTTTTCCAGGTTGACTTTCTCAAAGGCCTGGGCAAAACGCACGTAGCCGGCGGAAAAACTGCGCCGGTCCTGCTCGGACCAGACCTGGTCCTCGTCCATGCCCAGGGCGGCCTGGAGCCGGGCGTACCAGCCCCGGTGGTGGAAGCCTATGCCGTAGAGCCCGGAGAGGGCGTAAAATTGCATGAACTCATAGTACAGCTGCACCGCCGGCTCATCGCTGTATTCCGGGACCAGGCGCACCACGTGGGCGGAGATGAGCGCCGCGCCGTAGCTCTTCATGACGCTCAGACGCTTGTTGCCCTCCTGTACGTAAAAACGGCCCATATACTCAAAGCAGTATATGGGGTCGGTAATCCCCGTGTCGCTGAGATGGGCGTCGCACAGCAGCATCCATTTACAGGCGAACTCACTGTCCGCCGGCAGCAGGGGCATGAAGTTGCCCGCCAGGGCGGTGGTGCGCCCGGCGCTCTTGGTGCCGGCCACCAGCTCCATGGGTATGCTTATGACCCCCAGGTCCATCCGGGCGGCAATGCTGTTTTCATTCAGGAACTCATCCAGCACCGGCAGATAGGGATAACCGCCCCGGGCTACTGCCGCCCGGTAGTATTTCTGGCCGGCCTTGAGGGCTTTGGCGTATTGCTCCACGGTCTCTGGACGCATCATTGTCCTCCTAGTCTCCGCCCCGCTCCGGGACGGCTTCAATGATCTCATTCTCTCTTTTCCGGCGATAGTTTATCATTCCCGGCAAGGGACAGTCAAGGGAATGAAAAAGAGAAGGGCCTTGGGCTCTTCTCTTTTTACATATGCTTCACAAATAGGGGCGCATCTGGGCGCACAGCTGCTCCTCCTGGGATATCAGCTTTTTGGCGATATCCTTTGCCTTCTCGTCCGCCGCCTGGTATTGGTTCAGGTAGCGGCTGAGAGATTTGATGCCCATATTGCAGCCGTCGGTTATAAGCTCGGCGATGGTCTGGTCCGACTCTTTCATCACCAGCATGGCGTTGGTCTTTATCCAGGACATGCCCTTTGCCACAGGGTTGGGGTCCTTGCCCTGGTCCCGGAAGCGGCAAAGCTGCTGCTCAATGTCTCCGCTGAGCTGCTCATGGCGTATCTTGCAGTCTACAAGACTGCGCTTCAAAAGCTCCGAGCGGGTGTAGTCCAGCACCTCGTCTATGGAGCTCACGCCCATTTTTACCCCGGAGTCGCATTCCCTCAACAGCTTTATGGTGTCTTGTTCTATCATTTGTCAACCTCCCTTGGAACACCGGCGGACCGCAAAAGAGAGGTATGCCCGGGGCAGCGCAGCTGAACTTTTCTTAAAAGCAGCCGAAAAGGAGCCCCGGGCACAGCCGCTGTGTCCGTCAATGCCGTCTGACTATATTATGGGCAAAGAGAGGAGATTTAACAAAAGGAAAATTTTTCTTGTCCGCCGTGGGAAGGGGGGGAAGGCTCAGGGGTGGATTATGTCCAGTTCCGGGGCTTTGACCCTGTATTCCCTGAGCACGGACTCGTCGGAAATGTCCGTGACCAGGTGACGCATCTTCTCCAGCTCGGCGGCCTGATAAAAAGCCCTGATGCCGAACTTGCTGGAATCCGCCATAACATACCAATCGCTGGTCCATTGGGGAATGGCCCGGGAGACATAGGTGCTGAGCATGTTGTTCACCGTCAGGCCCGTGTCCGGGTTGATGCCCACGCCGCTGGAGAAGGCTTTGCCCACAAATATGCCGTTGGTAGTGGATATGAGGTTGGAATCGCTGGTGGCAAAAAGCCCGTCGGGAGTCATGATTATCTCCCCGCCCAGCAGGATGATGTCCTCCACATAGGGCTTGAGGACGTTGACGGCGGAGACGTTGTTGGTTATCACGGATATTCCTTCCACCGTCTTGATCTTTTCGGCCAGGGAGAGGCAGGTGCGCCCGGAGCCGATGAATATGAAATCTCCTGGGCGGACATAATTTTTGGCCAGGTCGGTAAGGATATCAATACTGGAGGGGATCGTTACGCCGGGAGTTTTAAGATCCATTTTTTTCGGCGCTTCCATGAGCATGGCTCCGCCGTGGGTGCGCTTTACAAAACCAAGCTGTTCCATTTCGTCCAGGTCTTTTCTGACGGTGACCACGCTTACTCCAAGGCAGTCTGAGAGCGCTTTTGTGGATACGGCGCCGTTTGTGGTCAAGTACTCCCTGATCTTTATAAATCTGTCGTGCTTTAACACAAAGATTCCCCCAAATCCCGGCACTTTTCAAGTGGCCTAATAATATAAATTATACTTTTTGCACGAAAAAATTGCAAGAGTAACCGGCAAATATTGACGATAAATTTGTCAGAATCTCCAAAAATCCTGCGGGTTCACCGCCAGCTTCCCAGGGCCTGGGCAAAGCGGGGCAAAAGAAAGTCCAGGGCCTGACTGACCTGAGCGCAGGTCTCTCCTCCCCGGTGCCACATTTCCAGGGTATAGGGCCCCGAGTAGCCCAGAGCTTCGAGACGGGCGAACACGGAAAGGAAGTCCACGCAGCCGCTGCCAAAGTCCACACCTTTAAAGCAGGGGGACGCATCCCAGACCGGGCGGGTCTCCTTTATATGAACGGCTACCGTGTCGCTGAGGCCCAGCTCCAGCTCCCTGAGCACGTCGTTTTCCGGCCAGGCTGACAGATTGCCGATGTCCGGGTAGACCGCCAGCCACGGGCAGGGCAGCTGCGCCTTCAGCTTGAGATATTTGCTCACGCTGTTGAGAAAGGGAGTATCCATGGTCTCCAGAGCCAGCATGAGCTGATGGGCGGCGGCCATGCGGCAGGCCTCCTCCAGCCCTTCCAAAAAGAGCCGGGGACTGTCCCAGCGGGCGGGCTCATAATACACGTCATAGGCGGCCAGCTGTATCACCGCTATCCCAAGATTCTTTGCAAAAATTATGGCTCGCTCCATTATCTCCATAGCCTTGTCCCTCACCGGGGCCTGGGCGCTGCCAAAGGGGAAACGCCTGTGGGCGCTCAGACACAGGCTCTGGAGCCCAAGGCCGGTGGTGCGCAGCTCCCGCCCCAAGTCCAGCTGCTCTCTCTCCGGCATGTACAGACGGGATAGCCTGGCGTCGGACTCGTCTATGGATATCTCCATATAATCAAAGCCCAGGCTTTTGGCACAGCAAAATTTCTCAGGGAGAGACATGTGGTCCGGCAGAGCCTTTTCATAGAGCCCCAGCAGATGTTTGCCCAGCATGTAAAAACCTCCCGTCTCCCTTTGAACAGGGAATATATTTCAGGCCCGGTCCCGCTTCATGGCTCCCGGGTCCCCGCCCGGAGCCTTCTTGGCGTTCCCCAGCTCCATGAGCACTATGCTCCCGATGAGCAGCGCAGCGCCGATAAGCGCCTTCAGGCTCAGGCTCTCCTTGAATACGAGCCAGCCCCCCGCCATAGTGAACACGGGAATACTGGCAAAGATTATCCCGGTGTTCACCGCACTGGTGCAGCGCTGGGCAAGAGCCTGGATATAGCTGGCCACAGCGGTGCTGATTATGCCGGTCCACAGAATGCAGAACCAGCCGGAGGCTTTTTCCGGCAGCGCAATGCCGGATACCGGCAGGGCGACCGCAAAGGCGCACAGGGCCATCACCGCCAGAGGTACCACGGTGAGCACTACAGGCTCATCCCCTTCAGCCAGATACTTTTCTATAAGAAGTATCTGGGCTCCCGCCAGGGCAGAGCTGGCAAGACATATCCATATCCCTGCGCTGTATTGAAAATCCCCGTCGGCGGTGAGAAGCAGGATGCTCAAGAAGCCGCCGCAGATGCATAAGACCGTGCGCAGGCTGTAGCGGCGCCCGGCAAAGAGAAAAGCCAGTATCGGCACCATTATGGTCTGGAGACTGGTAAGAAAACCTGCAATGCTCACCGGGGCCGAAGCGATACCCGCAGTACAGGTGACGTGAGCCAGGTAAGTCACTATGCCCAGAAACACCGAGTGCCTCAGGGCCCTGGGGTTCAGCCCGGAGCGGCACCGTTTCCACAGCAAAAGAAAAGAGACAAGAAACGCAAGAGCAAAACGCAAGGCAATGAAATTAAAAATGTTCAGCTCCTGAGTGGCAAATTTGAGAACTATGCCGGTTATGCCCATTATAAATGAGTATATAAACAGCAGAATATCCGCCTTCACCTGTGCCTTCATAAGCATCCCCCCAAAAATACGGAAGAATTAAGCAATAAATATAGTATCAAAACGAAAGAAAGAAGTCAAGAAAAACAAACATAAAGAAAGCCAACAAAGAGAAAATTTGAAAAATATAACTAAACATGCGAAAGCTTTTTTATAAAAAACGATGAAAAAGAAATATAGCGTTGACAATTGAAAGCGACGTAATTAAAATAGCAGACATAGACAAGGCCACCCTTTAATATCGTTAGATAAACGAAAGGAAAAGAAACCAAATGAAAGAGTATGTAATTGAAAGAGACGAGCTGTTCAAGTGGTGCTCTGTTCCTGTTGACCAGCTGGAAACCCATCCCGACAGCAAGGTCAAGCTCACCATCAAGGACACCCGCCAGGAGGCCATGAGGCTGGCCGGCAACATGATGGCGGACGAGGTCATCAAGAACAATGCCGAGGGCAAGCCCACCAGCTGGATCCTTCCCTCCGGCCCGGCCGATCAGTTCAACACCTTCATTGACCGGGTAAACAAGGAGAGGATAAGCCTCAAGAATCTGACTGTGTTCCACATGGACTATCTTCTGGACTGGAACTCCAGAGTTTATCCTCTGGGCGACTATTATGAAAGCGCCCACGGCAGAATGCTCTACGGTTTCTACAACAAGATAGACCCTGAGCTGAACGTGCCGGAGAACCAGCGCATCTGGCCCAGAGTGGAGGACCTGGACGAGGTGGACCGCATGATAGAGGCTATAGGCGGCGTGGACACCGTGTGGGCAGGCGTAGGCTACAAGGGGCTTGTGGCTTTCTGCGAATCTCCTCACGACCCCCTGGAGCGGGTCAGCCTGGAGGACTATGAGAACATGAAGACCAAGATCGTGGAGCTCAACTACGACACCACCATTGCCACCAGCCAGAGAAGCTTCGGCGGCTGCTACGACAGGGCGGGCCACCAGGCGGTCACCATAGGCTTTAAGTCCATGCTTGCCTCCAAGCGCTGCGTAGCCATGATCTGCACCGGCGAGTGGAAGCAGACCGTGCTGAGAGTGCTCATGTTCAGCGAGCCCACTCTTGAGTATCCCGTGACCCTCTTCCCCAAGCACATTCCCGAAGTCATCGTTCTGGCAGACCGCTTTACCGCTACCCATCCCATGTCCAAGGGCAAGATAGTGCTGTCCGCAGAAAACACCGACAGGCACTGAGCCGCGTCCCACAAAGAAATAAGGAGAATTAACCATGGAGATTTATAAGATTTCTCGTGAAGAGATGCTCAAATGGTGTTCCATTCCCAGAGAGCAGCTGCTGAACCATCCCGACAGCAAGGTCGATCTGAGAATGTTCGATACCCGCAGGGACACCATGGAAATGGCCGGCAACATGATGGCCGACGAGGTCAAGAAGAACAATGCCGAGGGAAAGATAACCAAGTGGATACTGGGTTCCGGCCCGGAAGACCAGTTCCAGACTTTTATAAACAGAGTAAACAGCGAGCGCATAAGCCTGAAAAATCTGTACATCTTCCATATGGACTTTGGTCTGGACTGGAACTCCAGGATGTACCCCGAGGCCAACAACTGGCACAGCCCTCAGGGCAGGATGAAGGTGCGCTTCTACGGCAAGATCGACCCGGAGCTCAACGTCCCCGAAGAGCAGCGCATCTGGCCCACTCTCCAGGACCTGGATTATGTGGACAACAAGATCGAGGAGCTGGGCGGCATAGACACGCTGTGGGCCGGCATCGGCTACAAGGGCCTGGTGGCCTGGTGCGAATCTCCCTCCAATCCCTATCAGCGCATCACCGAGGAGATGTACATCAACATGAAGACCAAGGTGGTGGACGTAAGCTATGAGAAGGTAGTGGAGTCCAGCCAGAGGGTGTACGGCGGGTGCTACGACATGATACCCCACCAGGCCGTCACCATAGGAATGAAGTCCATGCTCACCGCAAAGCGGGCCGTGTGCATGATACCCACCGGCGAGTGGAAGATGACGGTGCTGAGAGTGCTCATGTTCAGCGACGCAACTCTGGAGTATCCCTGCACCCTGCTGCCCAAGTACATTCCTGAAGTCATAGTCCTCACCGACAAACACACTGCCACTCACCCCCTGTCTCTGGATGAGGTGCCCCTCTCCAACGAGAACCAGAGCTGAGGCCGGAGGTGCTGAGATGTACAAGACCGGAGCCGTCGTGCTCAACAATATCGGCGGCGGAATAAATATCTGGGTGGACCATCTGCCCTCCGTCGGAGAATCCGTCCTGGGCTACGGCTTTGATGTGGCGGAGGACCTGGCCAAGGGCGGAAATGTGGCCGTAGCCATAGCCCGGCTGGGCATGGACACCGCCATTATAGGAAAGCTTGGAGATGATGAGGCCGGGAACCGGGACGCCAGATGGCTCAGGGAGAGCGGCGTCAACTGCCAGGGACTCATCCTTTCCCCGGAGGCCAAGACAGGCCAGGGGCTGGGCATCAACGAGCGGGTGACGGGGCGCAACCTTATCGTCACCGGCGAGAGCAGCAGCAAGTGGCTGAGCTTTGAGGAAGTGGAGGAGAGCCTCCGCAGTCTTGCTCCGGCGGAGTTTTTCATAACAGGCTTCGAGATAAAGGAAGAGCTGGTGCTGCCTGCTGCAAAACTTGCCAAGGAGCTGGGCATGAAGGTGGTGCTCAACCCCAGCCCCCTGCCCAAGACGAGCCTGGAGGCCATACCCTATGTAGACTACTTTATAGTTAACGACATTGAGGCGAAGAAGCTTCTGGGCATGGATGAAAATGCGGCTCTGGAGCCGGAGAAGACGCTGAGAGCTCTTCAGGAAAAATACCAGACCGAAAACGTGATAATGACCATGGGAGGGGAGGGCTATGCCGGCCTTGAAAAGGAGCATTACTTCTCCGGGGCCCAGATACCTGTTTCTCCCATAGTGGATACCAGCGGGGCCGGAGACGGTTTCCTCTCCGCCATGGTTGCAAATCTCCACTGGGGCAAGAGCCTGGAAGAGGCCTGCCGTTGGGCCAACAAGTATGCCGCAAGGGTAGTGCTGGTAGACGGCACCCTGAAAGGCTACTCCACCGTGGAGGAACTGGAAGCATTTTATCGTGAGCGCGGCGAAAGCCTTTAAATTAAAAAACACTCAATCGGAAAAAAGAAAGGAGAAAGAAATGAAAAAAACCCACAGACTTCTTGCCATGCTGCTGTGCCTGATAGTGGCTCTCACTGCAGTAGGCTGCGGCGGAAGCAGCACTCCCGCCGCAAGCACCACAGAGGCGCCTGCTGCCGAGGACGCTGCCGAAAGCACTCAGGAGGCAAACCCCAACGCCCGTGTGCTCAAATGGTCCGCAAACTCCCCTGAAGGATACCCCGACTATGAATCCGCAATGCGCATCAAAGCATATGTGGAAGAGAAGACCAACGGCGAGATCATCCTGGAAGTCTACCCCGACAATATACTGGGCGACTGGACCGTGGTCTTTGACGAGATCATGAACGGCGGCATCGACTTTACCGCCACCTCCGTTCCCGACTATTACGACCCCCGCATCGCAGCCTGCACCCTGCCCTACCTGACCGCCACCTATGACGAAGTGGCCGCAGTTTTCCGCAAGGGCGGCTACTACGACAAGGTCCTGGAGGAGTGCTACGAGGAACTGAATGTTAAGTACTTCGGCGTGTACTGCGACGGCTACTGCGGCGTTGGCGTCCAGGGCGAGCTGGAGAACGCCAATGTTCCCGGCGCCGACAAGGGCGATGCCATCATCCGCGTCCCGCCCAACCAGTCCATGATCCTTGCCGTTCAGAACCTGGGCTTCAACTATTCTTCCATCCCCTATTCCGACACCTACACCTCCCTGCAGACCGGCGTTGTCCAGGGTTGGTGCGGCGGCCCCGTATCCCAGCACTACGGCCAGTGGCTGGATGTGGAAGACCACTACTATGACTACGATATCTGGCAGGAGAGCCGTCACTACATCGCCAGCATGGACACCTGGAATTCTCTGACCGAGGAGCAGCAGCAGATCTTCACCGACATCATCCTCCAGGAGGCCGAGCTGTCCATAACCAATGCCGCTGAGAACGATGCCAAGTACAAGGAGCTGTATGCCAACGAGGAAGGCTACACCATGGTTTACTTCACCGACGAGGAGAAGAAGGCCTTTGCCGACGACTGCCGGGAGAAGGTATGGCCCCAGCTCAACGAGCTCTACGGCGAGGAGTTCCTCACCGAGCTGCTTGCAGATATTGAGGCAAACACTTAAATAGGGATCGTCATTAAAGATGATCTGCAAATCTTTATGAAAAATTAACGGTTATGGGACTCGTATGGAGTCCCATAACTGTTAAGAAACGCCTATCAAGGAGGTGCTTAATGAAAACCCTGAAGAAAGTGAACGACGCCTTTATCAAGGTGAGCGGCTATGCCAGCTTTTTCCTGGGCGCCGTTGTGTGCGCCATGATAGTCTGGTGGGCGACAAAGCGATATCTGTTTGCAGGGGAGTTCTACGGAGCCGAAGAGCTCATACTGGCAGTTGCATTCTGGATGTATTTTATCGGCGCATATATGGCCACCCATGAGGATTCCCATATCAGCGCAGACCTGTTTACCGGCATGCTGAAGACCGAGAAGGGCAAAAATATCGCCAAGCTCGTCAGACTGGCGATCTCCCTGGTGGCCTTTGGTCTGCTCTTGTGGCTGTCATGGGAATTTGTCGCCTTTGATATTTCCATGCACAAGATAACGGTCATGTACCGTTTCCCCCAGGCCTGGATACATGCGGTGCTGCCGCTGTCCTTCGCACTGTCCTGTATTTATACTATAGCCCACATCGTCCAGACCGTCATAGCCCTGGCTGAGGGCGGTAAGAGCGAAGATGCCCAGCAGCCGGAGGCTCTGGAACAAGCCGCTGATGAAGGAGGTAATGTGAAATGACACCTACAATCATACTTGCAGTTGCGATGCTGTTCATCCTCCTGATCATTGGAGTGCCTGTGGCTTTGTCCTTTTTCCTCAGCGCAATGGTCATAGCCGTGGGCAGCGGAGCCAGTCTCTCCCTGCTCATGTCCTACGGATATAAGAACACCAGCTCCATAATCCTGCTGACTATACCTCTGTTCATCATGGCCGGTTCCATCATGGCTTACGGAGGCATAGGCAAGCAGATTATAAGCGCCGCAAGCCGTCTTGTAGGCAGGCTTAAAGGCGGACTGGCGGTAGTTGGCATTATTTCCTGCTCCATTTTTGCCGCCATCTCCGGCAGCGCCGCCGCCACCCTCTCCGCCATAGGCGGCATTATCGGACCCATGCTGAAGGAGAAGCGCTATCCCCGGGGCCTTGTGGCCGCAATGATGGCCAGCGCCGGCGTTATCGGTATTCTCATACCCCCCAGCGGCATTATGATACTCTACGGCTGGTCCAGCTCCACCTCGGTCCTGGCCTGCTTCCTGGCCGGCGCTGTGCCCGGGATCATCCTGGCCATACTGCTGTCCCTGTGCACTCTCTTCATGCTGCGCAACAACACCGAGATAGAGACCCTAACCGCCGAGGAGCTGAAAGCGGCCTGGATAGAGGAGAAGCGTCTGCGCAAGGCTAACCACGAGCACGGCCCCTTCTGGGCTCTGCTTATGCCCTTCATCATCCTGGGCTGCATCTACGGGGGCATCACCACCACCACCGAGGCGGCTGCTATCGCCACAGCCTATGCCATCCCCGTGGGATTCCTTATCTACAAAAAGCTCACCTGGAACGCACTGAAGGACAGCTTCATTGATGCGGCCAAATCCACCGGCACCATAATGCTGCTGACGCTCACCGTTCAGATGCTCAGCCGCATGTTTATTGATGTGAACCTGCCCAAGATGATCCTCAATGTTTTCTACTCCGTGACGGACAACCGCTGGGGGATCCTTGTTATGATAAACCTGTTCATGATAGTTCTGGGCATGCTCATGGACGACACCAGCGGCACCCTCTTGGCCACCCCCATCCTGGTGCCCATCATAAAGGAACTGGGCTTCAGCCCTGTACACTTTGCGGCCATCCTGGCAGTGAACCTGGGCATGGGCAATATCACGCCCCCTGTTGCGCCTCTGCTCTACTTCTCATCCCGCATCATAGGCGCCCCCCTGCAGGAGATGCTCAAGCCTACCCTGATATACTTCCTCTTTGCCTGGCTGCCCACGCTGATACTGGTGACCTTTGTGCCCGCCATATCCACCTGGCTGCCCCAGCTGTGCGGCTACGCTATCTGAGGATCAAAGCATAATCTGTACCTAAAAAAGACAGCCCGCATATCGGCCCTAGCCGGCGAGCTGTCCTTTTCATACACATACCCGGAAAATACCGGGAAAGGAGAAAAAATGTCAGTAGAGATAAAAAGTTTTGGCTTTACAGAAGACGGCAGAGAAGTGCGTCAGTTTATAATCAGCGCCGGAGACAGCCGAAAGGTCTCTCTCATAGAGCTGGGCGCAGCCATCCAGGCCCTGTGGGTCCGGGACCGGCAGGGACAGCTGAGAGACGTGGTCCTGGGCTATGACACGGTGGCCGAATATGAGGACAACCCCAGCTTCTTCGGCGCAGCCCTGGGGCGGCTCATAAGCCGCATGCCCGACTGTACGCTCCACTTTGAGGGCCGGGATTACCCGCTGGACAATGTGGAGGGCATGCATATGCACGGCGGCGTCAAGGGCTTTAGCCGTGTAAAATGGGAAGGAAGCGTTGAAGGCGACAGGCAGGTGTGCTTCAGCTATGTAAGCCCTGACGGGGAAGAAGGCTACCCCGGCTGCGTGACAGCCCGGATAAGCTATACCCTGGACGAGGAGGGCCTGAGCATAGATTACTCCATGTCTGCCGACCGGCGCACGGTGATAAATCCCTCCAACCACAGCTATTTCAACCTCAACGGCCATAACAGCGGCAGCATACGCTCCCATGTGATGAGCTGCCCGGTCACGGGGTCTTTCAATCAGCTCACCGAGGAGCGGGGACCGCTGATGGAGGGAACGGATCTGAACACGCCCCAGGTGCTGGGAGAGCTCTTTGACAAGAGGTATCCCTCTCTGGAGGCCATGGGCGGAGGCATCGACCACAAGTTCATTTTGGCCGAACCCTCCGAAAAGCTCAAGCCCGCAGGCTCTCTGTATTCCCCGGACTCGGGCATCGAAATGCAGTGCGCCACCACCATGCCCTGTATAATGATATATACCGGCAACATGGTGGACCGGGTGCGGGGCAAGGAGGGGGCCATATACAACAAGCACGCCGGAGCCTGCTTTGAGACCATGCTTTTCAGCTCTCTCCATGACATGTACGGCTCAGTGGCAGTTATCGAGCCGGGGAAAGACCACAGCAGCCGCACCCGGTTCAGCTTCAGCCTCAAGTGAGGGGGAGGCGGGGCAGTGCTGGAGAAATTAAAAGAGCAGGTGCTGGAAGCAAACCTCCTGCTGCCTAAGCACGGTCTGGTAAGTCTGACCTGGGGCAATGCCTCGGGCATAGACCGGGACCGGGGATTGGTGGTTATAAAGCCCTCAGGCCTGCCCTATGAGAGGATGGGCCCGGAGGACATGGCCGTAACCGACCTGGAGGGAAAACTGGTGGAGGGCCCCTGGAAGCCCTCCAGCGACCTTCCCACCCACATAGAGCTGTACAGGGCTTTCCCGGACATAGGGGGCGTGGTGCATACCCATTCCCGCTGGGCTACGGTTTTTGCTCAGACAGGGCTGGGAATAAAGGCTATGGGCAGCACCCACGGAGATTATTTTTACGGGGAGATACCCTGTACCCGCCCAATGAAAGACAGCGAGATAGAGGCTGACTACGAGAGGGAGACGGGCAGGGTGATCGTGGAGACCTTCAGGGACCTGGACCCGCAGAGGGTCCCGGCGGCGCTGGTATACCGGCATGGAGCCTTTACCTGGGGGGAAAGTCCCTATGAGGCCCTGTGCCACAGTCTGGTGCTGGAAGAGGTGGCCTTTACCTGCTACCATTGTCTTAGCCTTTGTCCGGGGCTGGAGGCCATGGAGCAGAGCCTTCTGGACCGTCATTATTTCAGGAAGCATGGCCCAAAGGCCTATTACGGCCAGAATCCACCGGCAGGCTGAAGGCCCCAGGGACGGAGGAAAGCAGCCCCCGGGAAAAAGCCTGTGGAACCCATCAAAAAATTCCTTGCCTCTGGTTGAGGCAAGGAATTTTCAGCTTGGCAAAGAAGGCATGCCTTCTTTGCCAAAAGAGCTTGCACTTCGCTGCGTCGCTGCAAACTCCATATCCTTCGCAGCGGCGGCCGCCTGTAGGGGCAGCCGCCACTTCTCATCCATTCCGTTGCAGCTCCTTTCCGAATCAAACCCGCTTACGCTGGGCTTTGATTCGGCAGAAGTGTGAGAAGTGTTTTCCGCGACGCACATGTCGCCGCGGAAAACGATTGAAATTATTTTTTCGCTGCGGCGAAAAAACTCTGCGAGGCTTTTTGACTGTAATTTTTATATAAGGTATGTACAAAGACCTGTCCGGCTAAGGCTGCTCCGGCTCGGAAAGGAGGAGCTCCGCCAGCCCCAAGATCAGCAGCAAGGCCCCTGCAAGTCTGAGCAGCAGCAGAGCGGCAGCCAGAGGATGACAGAGCACCGGCAGTCCCGCAAGGACAGGTACAGCCGCCCAGGCCAGGGCCGTCAGCCGGAAACGCAGGCCCAGGGCCCAGGTCTCCCCTATCATGGGGATGCGCAAAATGCCGTATAAAACCAGAACAGCCCCAACAATAACGAGGGCAGAGGCCCAAAACAGGATGGGCCTGAGAAAGAAAAGCAGGCTAAGGACAAAGCCGGCGCAGGCCAGGGCCAAGACCCTTCCGTATCCGCTGAGACCGGCCTTCAGGCACAGCAGCAGGCGGTGCAGGGCATAGAACAGGCCCAGAGCCGAGGCTGCCTTTATCGAGATGTTTCCGGCTGCGGCAGGGTACAGCAGCAGCAACAGACCGGCGGCCGCCGCCCCGGCCCCCGGGAGCCCGGCGGGCAAAGCCTTTTTAAAACCTTGGTTCATCATGTTCGCCTCCACCGCTGCCTGTCATATCCCGCCGTAGGCAAAGCTGTCCCAGCTGCGGTGCATATAGGTGTCCAGAGCTATGGGCAGGCCGATAAAGGCCGGGTCTCTGCCGTCGGCAAGGAACTCCTCCAGGAATTCCCGGCGGCCGGTGGTGTGCACCACCGGGATGCCGGACATGAGGGAGGCCTCCCGCAGCACCTCATAACCCCGGCGCAGGTCCTCGGCGCTGGCGTAATTGAGAAGGTTCGAGTTGTTTATAAAGCCGGTGACCTTCTGCCGGGCAAAGCCCTCCATCTCCACTTTCAGCTTCATTATCTTTTCCGGGCTCTCGGACATGGGGCGGAACACGTTCACGATATCGTATACTTCCACCTGCCCCTCGGGCATGGCGGCAAAGTCCTGATGGTACCGGGCAAGGGACAGGGCCCCTGCCGGGTCCCCGCCCACATCGAAAATCACCAGGTCCCAGTCCTGGGCAAAGGCAGAGGCCACGGCGGCGGACACGCTGCTCTGGGTCACGCCCTGGCCCACAAAAGTGGGGGAGACTATGTCCACCTTTTTTTCCTCCAGCAGCTTCACATGATCGGACATGCGGAAATAGTCGTTTATCCTGTCCAGGTCGATGACCTGGGTGCGCTTGCCCTGGGAGGCCGCCAGCACCGCCATGTTCAGGGCTATCTCCGTCTTGCCGGAACCGTAATTGCCGATGAGTATGACCATTTTCTTCATTTCCAGACCCCGCCCCTCTCTCTCTTGATGGGGAAATTATAATACCTCTGGGGCTTTTAGTAAAGGGACTATATGTTAAGGCGGCTACGGAAACAAATAAAAATGCAAAATCCCTATCTGAGGCCCTTGACAACTAGATATTGATATGATATCATTTTGATATCAGCAAAGGAGGTAAAAATAAAATGGAAGAGAAACTGATGAGCAACAAGAAAAACGGCATGGCCATGCTGCTGTTGCTGCTGGCGCTGTACATAGCGGCCGTAGTGCTGGTGGTATTCGGGGGCATAGGCCTGGACGACGGGGACAAGGCTGCCATACCCGTGTTCGTTGTGGGCCTTATCTGGGTGTGCCTGGGCTGGATAAGCTTTCTGGGCCTGAAGGTCCTCAAGCCCCAGGAGGCTCTGGTGCTGACCCTCTTCGGCAAGTATGTGGGCACTTTGAAGGGCGAGGGCTTTTACTATGTCAATCCTTTCTGCACCGGCGTAAACCCTGCCGCCCACACCAAGCTGGGCCAGAGCGGCGACGTGGACAACGGCGGCAAAGGTCTTGCCGCCCTCGCCATGGGAGCCGGAGGCGCTCAGGTGAACGTGGCGGCCGCAGAGATGGGCAAGAAGATATCCCTGAAAGTGATGACCCTCTCCAATACCAAACAGAAGATAAACGACCGCCTGGGCAACCCTGTGGAGATAGGCATGGCCGTCATGTGGCGGGTGGTAGACACTGCCAAGGCAGTGTTCACCGTGGACAACTACAAGGAGTATCTCTCCCTCCAGTGCGACAGCGCCGTGCGGGACATAGTGAAGATATATCCCTACGACGTGGCCCCGGGCATAGACACCACCGGGGACGGCCAGGCGGACGAAGGCAGCCTGAGAGGCTCCAGCGAGACCGTGGCCCAGCGTATTCGGGATGAACTTCAGGCCAAGGTGGCGGACGCCGGCATAGAGATTCTGGAGGCCCGGATAACCTATCTGGCCTACGCTCCCGAGATAGCCGCAGTTATGCTTCAACGTCAGCAGGCCAGCGCCATAGTGGACGCCAGGAAGATGATAGTGGACGGCGCCGTGGGCATGGTGGAGATGGCCCTCACCAGACTTAAGGAAGGCGGCATGGTGGACCTGGACGAGGAGCGCAAGGCCGCAATGGTGTCCAATCTTCTGGTGGTGCTCTGCGGCAACAAGGACGCCCAGCCGGTGGTCAACTCCGGCAGCCTGTACTGAGCCATGGCTGAGGGTGGAAAGAAGCAGGTGCCCCTGCGCCTGTCGGCAAAGCTCTATGAGGCTATAGCCGCCTGGGCCGAGGACGACTTCCGCTCCATCAACGGACAGATAGAATATCTGCTCACCGAGTGCGTCAAGCAGCGAAAGAAAAACGGCAAGTACGTCTCCGACACCATAGACGAGCCCCTGGAGCTGGATATCCAATAAAAACTTGAAAGCCCGCAGCCGGACTAAAGCCCACCCGGCTGCGGGCCTTTCAAGAGAGCAGGAATTTTTTTTCAAAAACCTATTGACAAAAAGCGATGCTTTTGGTATTATAACTGAGCCGTGGCCGAGTGGTTCAGTCGGTTAGAACGCCGGCCTGTCACGCCGGAGGTCGAGGGTTCAAGTCCCTTCTCGGTCGCCACTATATGCCCCGAATTTCGGGGCATATACTTTGCTGCTGTAGCTCAGTAGGTAGAGCGCATCCTTGGTAAGGATGAGGTCGCCAGTTCGAATCTGGCCAGCAGCTCCACGTCGGAGCAAGCTTCATATCGCTTGCTCCGATTTTTTATGCCTATGGCAAAAAAATCGGAGTGCGCTCATTCCGCTGCTCCTCCTTTCAAACCCGAACCCGCTTTCGCTGGGCTTCGGGTTTGTTTTTTGGGGAACGAGGTAGAGCCGGACGCTTTTTCAAGTTACAGGATAGCTTTTCGAACTGGCGAGCTCACAGGCGAAGCCTGTTTTAATAAAACCCGGAGGCCGCCCATAAAAAAGCTGCACACATGAAAGACTGCCGGACGCAGGCGCTCGTTCATGTGTGCAGCTTTTTACTTTCAGGGGAGGGGAAGGCATTTCTTTTCCTTCAGCAGTTTTTCCTCGGCCTCTGCCTGGGGCAGGGGGGCGGAGAAATGGAAACCTTGTATAACGTCGCAGTTGAGCTCCTTCAGGGCCTGGGCCTGAGCCGAAGTCGTCCAGAGCGATGCGAAGACCATATTCCTTAAGGGCCAGCATGTTTGCCCGTATTGTGGAGAGGTCTTTGACGAGAACACTCTCGGTGAGCTCCAGGATGAGCAGTTCCCTGGGGAAGCTGTAGTTGCCGACTATCTCTGTGCAGCGCTCCACAAAGTCCGGGGAGGAAAAGGTCTCTCTGGAGAAGTTACAGGACAGGAAAAAGTCTTTTATATTGCGGTCCGCCATACGCTGGAGAAACTCGCAGGAGCAGCGCAGGCAGTGGTAATCCAGCCTGTAGGTCAGCCCCTCCTGCTCCAGAAGGGGAACGAAAACGCCGGGGGGCAGCAGACCCTGTTCAGGGTGCAGCCAGCGGGACAGAGCCTCTCCCCCCACTATTTCAAGAGACTTGGCGTCGGCGTAGAACTGGATGAAGAGCTGGAACTCCTGGCCGTCCAGCGCCTGCTCCACGGAGGAGCGGAGCTTCTGCTCCAGCTGTATCTGCTTCATGGTGTCGTTGGAGAACAGGGAGAAGTCCTCATGCCTATTGAGGGCCATATGGGACTGCTGCGCAGCGTTGAAGACCATTTCGCTCAAGTCTCTACCGCCCAGCTTCAGGGGATAGGCCCCGGCGGCTGCATGGATGTCGAAGGGGACGGAGCCTGTCTGCGGGTAGGCCCGGAGCTTTTGCAGCACGGTATCCACCCAGCGCCTGAGCTCCTCCGGGTCTGCGCAGAGCCTGAGTATGGCAAAGCCGTCTTCAGAGACTCTGGCCAGCACATCGGTATCCGAGCTGTAGTCCTGGAGCACCATGGCGCAGTAACGCAGGACATTATCGCTCTCTCCTCCGGCCATGCGGCGAAGACGCTCCGTGTCCAGACTGAAATAGACCAGACTGTAGAGGACTCGGTTCCTGTCGTTGACCAGCTGCTTATAGTAGCGCTGGAGGTGATCCAGCTTGCCCAGGCCGGTGACCGGGTCGCACTCCAGCTGCTGCCGTATCTTCCTGAGCCGCTTCCTGCTGCGGTGCAGCACTGCGGCCAAAGCTGCCAGCAAAGCGAGAGAAAATCCCGCAGCAGTTCATTTTCCATCTTCAGTCGCTTGTTCTCATGCTTGTATTCCTGCAAGGTCCTGGCTGGCTTCCTGCCCCTCTGTTTTGGTATGCCCTGTACGTTCTTCTTCCTTTCCCGCTTGAGTAAGTTATGGATGGGCCGGTCTCCTTCCAGCCCCAGAGCCTCCGCTACCTCCCGCTGGCTCATTCCGCTGTCCAACATCCGCTGAATCTCCGGCAATAATGCCTGTACTTTCTGATACTTCCTTGCCATATAGCAATCCCCCCTGATGTAGTTCTATTTTCCTACATCAGGGGGGATTTTGTCTATTGTCCGTTTTTACTGGTTCAGTTCACGCAGAGTCGGGGGGTTCCAATTTCAAACTGCACGGCGGAAGCTACTGCCGCAGGAAACGGGCGGAAAGCCTTTGGTGTCCTCCGGCAAAGCTTTCAGCAGTTTTCCGCCTTCAGGGAGTACCTGAACAGCAGCAGGCCCACCAGGAAGAACAGGGCCATGGCCCCGACGCCCAGGCTGGTGCTGCCGCTGAGCTGGGAGATGAGACTGACGGTGAAGGTGCCCAGCATGGAGGCGCCTTTCCCGCAGATATCCAGCAGACCGAAATACTCCCCGGACTTCTCCTGGGGAATGAGCTTTGCAAAGTGGGAGCGGGAAAGGGCCTGGATGCCGCCCTGGAACATGCCCACCGCCACGGCCAGTATCCAGAAGTGTATCTGGGCGGACATGAACATGGCGAAAACGGCTATGCCGAAGTAGGCCAGGATGCAGAGGCTTATTAGCTTGCCTGTGTCCACGGAGGCGGAAAGGCGGCCGATGATTATGGAAGAGGGAAAGGCCACGATCTGGGTCAGCAGCAGGGCCAGCAGCAGCCCGGTGGTGTCAAAGCCCAGAGCAGTGCCATAGGCCGTGGCCATATCTATAATGGTATACACGCCGTCGATGTAGAAGAAAAAGGCCAGCACGAAGCTGAATATCCTGCGGCTGCCCGCCAGCTCCCGGAGCGTGTGCCAGAGCTGGGCAAGGTGGTTCTGCTCTTCAAAAACGAAATGGGTCTGCTTATATACTTTCAGCAGCGGCAGGGTGCAGCCCATCCACCAAAGGGAGACCACCAGAAAGGCCAGGACCATGGCCCCGGACATGCTCAGACCCAGAGGACCGGCGCCCAGCACCAGGCCCAGGCAGACCAGAAAGGGGATGCAGCTGCCTATATAGCCCCAGGCGTAGCCCTGGGAAGAGACGTTGTCCATGCGCTCAGGCTCCGTGATGTCTCCCAGCATGGAGTCGTAGAAGACCAGGCTCAGGGAATAGCCCACCTTGGCCAGAACGAAGATAAGGAGGAAACTCATCCAGCTGCGGGCAAGGCCCAGAAGCAGGCAGCCCAGAACGCCCAGTATAACGGAAAAGAGAAACAGGAGCTTTTTCCGGGCCCGACGGTCCGCAACGGCCCCCAGCAGGGGCCCGGTAAGGGCCACGATAAGAGTGGCGGCGGAGGCGGCATAGCCCCAGTAGGCCAGATAGCTGACGGAGTCCAGACCGCCGCTCTGGGCCAGAGAATTGAAGTATATGGGGATAATGGTGGACACCAGAAGTATGAAAGCGGAGTTGCCCACGTCGTAAAGTATCCACTTCTTCTCCCGGCTGCTCAACTTGAATTTCATGTCTCTCTACTCCCTCCCGCCTTTAAAAGGCAGGAATCAAAATTATATTTGTATAAGGGGTCGTAATCCATGCGGCCCTGGGCACAGCGGGCAAAATCGCCTATCAGGCGCAGGGCGGCGTCTACAGCCTGGTCAAAAAGCTCCAGCAGCTCCGGGCTGCTGCTTTCACAGCCGGGAGCCGGCGGAGAACTCAGCAGCATACCGCCCAGCTTTTCCCTCTGACCCAAGAGACGCAGCGCCCCCAGCACCAGCTCCAGGACGGGCCCCTTCCTTACAGCCAGGAAGGCGTCAAAGAATTTCATGCCCAGCATGGAGCGGTAAAGCTGCATCGGGCTCAGGCCGGGAAACAGAGGGGATATGAGCCGGGCTGCGGCCAGGGAAGGCCTTAGCTGCCGGAGACGGACCCCGGGGCATATATCAAGGCCCTGGGCCTTCAGCAGCAGCCTGTCCAGATCCGCCTCCTGTTCCCCGTGGCCGGGGCCGCCCCGGTCCGCCGCTGCGGCTATGTAGCCGTGGCAGTGGAGGTCCAGGACAAAGTGGCAGATAAAGCCGCAGATATAGGCGTACAGCTCCGGGGAAGGACTGCGGCGCAGCAGCTCTCCCGCCGGGCGGAAGAAGTCTGAAGCGGCCTGGCTGTGGATGAGGCTGCCCCGCCGCCCCACGGCATTGGAGCGCAGAGGTTGGTAGTAAAAAAGGGGATCGGGGCCCTGGAGACCCAGGTCGAAAAAGCTCCTGCGGCTTTCCAGCTCGGAAGCCAGGGACCCGGGCAGCCGGGAAAGCACATCCCGCCCGAAACAGTAGTGGGCGTAGGCGGCAGGCATTTTAGGCCACCTCCCTCGGCTCACCCCGGAGACCGGGCTTACAGGATGAAAAGCTCATCTGGAGGCCAGTTTGCGCAGGCAGCGGCAGAGAAGCTCGGCGCCCTTGCCTAGGTCCTCATAGTCGGTCCACTCCTCAGGCACGTGGCTGCGCCCGCCCTTGCTGGGCACGAAGATCATTGCCACGTCGCAAAGGGAGCCCATGACCATGGCGTCGTGTCCGGCGCCGGAAAGGATCTTCCGGGTGCTGATGCCCGCCTCCCTGGCCTGCTGCTCCAGCAGCTCCTGGACCTCCGGCTTGACCAGCACCGGCTGGGCGGTGAGCTTTTCCACCATTTCAAAGCTGAGGCCCGGGTTCTCCGCCTGGCTCTGCTCCAGGGAGGAGCGCACGGCGGCGATGACCTGGTCAACGCTCTCCAGGGTCTTGCTGCGGCAGTCGATGTCAAAAACGGTCTCCTTGGCCACGATGTTGAATGCGCCGGGGACGGTCTCCACCCGGCCGAAGGTGACCACGGTGCCGTCGTTCAGGGCCTTGGCCCTGTGGGTGCCGGCAACGATGGCCTTGGCGGCGGAGAGCATGGTGTCGGCCCTCATGTTCAGGGGGGTGGTTCCGGCATGGTCGGAGCGGCCGTGGACATACACGGTGAGGCACTTGATGCCCACTATGGCCTCCACCACGCCCACGTCTATCTTTTCATTTTCCAGCACCGGGCCCTGCTCTATGTGCAGTTCCAGGAACATGTCTATCTCGCCCTTTTTCCGCCGGGCCTCATCCGCCCTGGCAGGGTCCAGACCGTAGTCCTTCATGGCCTGGGCCATGGATACGCCCTGGCTGTCCTTGTAGTTTTCCAGCTCGTTTTCATAGAGCTGGCCGCACATGGCCCGGCTGGCGAAGAGACCGCCGCCGAAGCGGGCGCCCTCCTCCTCGGGGAGAGCCACGAACTCGATGGGCCGCCGGGGCACAAAGCCCTCCTCGTGGAGGGTACGGGCGGCCTCCAGAGCGGCCACCACGCCGGCGGCGCCGTCAAAGCGGCCGCCGGTCTTCACGGTGTCGAAATGGCTGCCGGTCATGATGATGGGGGCGGAGGGGTCCTGGCCCTCCATGCGGCCTATAACGGTGCCCACGGCGTCTTCCCGGACGGAGAGGCCGGCGGCCTTCATCTGGGATACTATATAGTCTCTGGCCTGGGCAAACTCCTTGGTGTAGGTATAGCGGGTGCAGCCTATGCCCTGCACCTGGGAGTACTGGGCCAGGGATTCGATGTCTTTCCGGATCCGTTCAACTTTAGTTTCCAATTTTGCAATGCTCCTTAAAAATAGAATACGCCTTTGATTCTAACATGAAGAGGGACTTTGTCAATACAAAAAGGAGAGGGCGGCCGCCCTCTCCGAAAAATTTTACCTTATCCTTACAATGCTCACATCAAGGGCGCCAGGGCCTTCAATATGAAGCCCAAAAGCTTCAGCCCCCGCTTTTCCCGGCGCATGAAATCCGGCAGGACCTGGGCCGAGCGGGCAATGGTGTTTTCCACATCCGCCTTGATATCCCCTATGCAGGCGGTCTTGTACAGATAGGCGGCGCACTCGAAGTGGTGGTAGAGGCTGCGGTAGTCCAGGTTGATGGTGCCTACCACCGCCTTCTTGTCGTCGGAGACGAAGACCTTGGCGTGGACGAAGCCGGGAGTGTATTCGTAGATCTTCACCCCGGAAGCCAGCAGGGCGGTATAGTGGGTCTTGGCCAGGGCCCAGGGCATCTTCTTGTCGGGGATGCCCGGCAGCACAAGGCGCACGTCCACCCCCCGCTCGGCGGCGAATTTCAGGGCCGTCTCCATCTCTCCGTCCAGTATCAGATAGGGGGACATGATGTACACATAGTTCCGGGCCCGGTTGAGGATATCCATATACACCCGCTCTCCCGCCTTGTCGTTGTCCAGGGGACAGTCCCCATAGGGCAGCACATAGCCGGGAGCCTCCGGCCCGGGAGGGCAGGGGCAGTCCAGATAGCGGCCAAACTCCGGCTCCTTCTCGTCCACGTTCCACATCTGCAAAAACATCAGGGTGAAGCTCTTCGCCGCCTCTCCCCGGAGCATGATAGCGGTGTCCTTCCAGTGGCCGTGGCGTTCCCGGCGGTTTATGTACTCGTCCGCCAGGTTCACCCCGCCGGTGAAGGCGGTATGGCCGTCGATGACGCAGATCTTCCGATGGTCCCGGTAGTTGTAGTAGGTGGAGACAAAGGGGGTCATGGGGGCGAACATCTTGCACTGTATGCCCAGCTCCCGCAGCCGCCTGGGGTAGTCGGTGGGCAGGGTGGAGAACTCGCAGGTGCCGTCGTACATCACCCGCACTTCCACGCCCTGGGCGGCCTTTTTGGCCAGTATCTCCAGCACCCGGCCCCACATGAGCCCCTCGTCGATGATGAAGTATTCCATAAAGATGAAGCGCTCCGCCTGCTCCAGCTGCCGCAGCAGCTCCGCCCACTTGTCCTCCCCCAGGGGAAAATACTCCACATCGGTATTCTTATATACCGGGAAGCAGCCGCTGCGCCGCAGGTAACGGGCCAAAGAGGCGGTGCCGGAGCTCTCTTCCTCCAGTTCCTCCATCACCTCCGGGTCCTGGGGTATGGCTTCCCGGGTGCTTTCAATCAGCCGGCCCAGCCGCTTTTTCAGCAGGCGCACCCCCAGGTTGCTGCGGGTGTAGCAATATAGCGGAGCGCCCAGGGCGGGGAAGAGGGCTATCACCAGCAGCCAGGTTATCTTGGCTGTAGGGTCGGCGTCGGTATTGAGGAGGTAAAGGCTCATGAAGCCGGAAAAGGCCACGCTGAGCAGCAGGAAATGGGGCAGGTATTCCGTGAGCCAGTGGATAAAGGAGAAGACCACAAACACCTGGAACAGCAGCAGGAACACAATGAGTCCCAGGCGGCTGAACACCGCCCGTATCAGACCCTTCCGCCCTTTTTTCAAAAGCCGCAGACCGGGGCTGCTCTCCTCATCCTGATAGCCGATTTTGCTTTTGTCGTTCATGTCTTGCTCTGTTCCTCCGCTCGGTATACGTGATGTTGTATATAAGTATACAGCCCCCGGGGCCCAAGTTCAACTCCCGGCAGGGAAAAATCCATCAAGCTCTTGCAAAAAACAAAGTTTTTTGGCATAATCTCCGGGAGAAAGAAGGGATGTAAATGTCAATAAAGATAATAGCCTTCGATCTGGACGGAACTTTACTGGACGATAAAAAGCAGATATCGGAGGAAAACCTGGAGGCCCTGAAGGCCGCCGCCGCAGCTGGGGCATTGCTGGTCCCTGCCACCGGGCGGATATACACCGGCATTCCCCAGACCCTGAGAGAGCTGCCGGGAGTGAGGTACTGCCTGACTATAAACGGCGCCTATGCCTACGACGCCAAGGAGGACAAGAACCTCCACAGCGCCGAGATGCCGGCGCAGCTGTGCCTGCGGCTCATGGAGCACATGGACACCCTGCCTGTGATATACGACTGCTACCAGGACAACTGGGGCTTCATCTCCCGGCACATGCTGGAGCAGGCGGCGGAATTTATACCCGACCCGGCCATACTTAAAATGATGTGGGACCTGCGCACCCCTGTGGGCAGTCTGTATGAAGCGATAAAGGAGCGGGGCAGGCCGGTACAGAAAATGCAGATGCATTTTAATGACCCACAGCTGCGCCGCCGGGAACTGGAGTTGCTGCCCCGGCTCTTCCCGGAGACGGCGGTGTCCTCCTCCCTGCCCTGGAACATAGAGATAAACAGCATTGAGGCCACCAAGGGCAAGGCTCTGAAAAATCTCTGCGCCGCTTTGGGCGTAGACCTGAAGGACACCCTGGCCTTCGGCGACGGCACCAACGACCTTGACATGATAAGGACCGCCGGAGTGGGCGTGGCTATGGGCAACGCCGTGGAGGAAGTGAAACAGGCCGCCGACTGGGTGGCCCCCACCAATATGGAAAACGGCGTGGCCGCCGGTATCTACCGCTTCATGGAGCTGTAGAGGCAACTGACCTTATAAAAATGCCTTGAACTGGGGATTGATAACAAGGCCGGTTTCCGCTAATATAGAGCCGAAATCCCTTAGGAGGCATGAACGATGAAGAGAGTAGTTACATTACAGGATATATCCTGCCTGGGCCGGTGCAGCATCACCGTGGCTCTGCCGGTGATATCCGCCATGGGGGTGGAGTGCGCCATAGTGCCTACGGCGGTGCTGTCCACCCATACTATGTTCAAGGGCTTCACTGTCTGCGATCTGTCGGACCAGATAGGGCCCATCACCCGCCACTGGCTGAGCCAGGGCATAAAATTCGATGCGGTGTACACCGGCTATCTGGCCAGCGAGGACCAGTGCGGCCAGACGGTGGACTTCATAAAGAGCTTCAAGACCGAAGAGAACATGGTCATCGTGGACCCGGCCATGGCCGACCACGGCAAGCTCTACCCCGCCTTCGGTCCGGACTTCCCCAAGGCCATGGCCGGAGTATGCGCTCAGGCGGACCTGGTGCTGCCCAACCTCACCGAGGCCGCCTTCCTAACCGGCACCCCCTATAAAGAGGACTGGAGCGAGGCTGAGGTGAAGGAGCTGCTGGAGAAGCTGCTGGCTCTGGGCTGCAAGTCCGCCATGATAACCGGCTACGGCGGGGGAGAGGGCAAGACCGGCTTCATCGCCATGGACGGCAGCGGCAAGGCCCTCAGCTACAGCCACACTCTGCTGCCGGTGAGCTATCACGGCACCGGGGACATCTTCAGCTCCGCCGTGGTGGGCGGACTGATGCGGGGCCTGGGACTGAGAGAGGCCGGCGTTATCGCCGCAGACTTTGTCTCCCGCTGCATAGAGCATACCTCCGCCCAGCCCGACGCCCCCTGGTACGGGGTGGAGTTCGAGGCGCTGCTGCCGGAGCTGATGGAAAAGCTGAAGTAAATAAAAGAACAGTACGACAACACGGCGGCGGGATTTTTCCCGCCGCAGACTGTCGAAAATAACAAAATCAATGAAAAACAATAGAGCAGCGGGGGAGCGCGGGGGGGGCAAGACCCGCCTCGCATTTCAATAACCCGCCACAGAAAAGTCTTGAAAATCAAGGCTTTTCGGGCGAAGCAGCATTTTGCCTTTGGCAAAATGCTTGGCGGGAGCAGCTTGTCAAAAAAGTCTGTGAGGACTTTTTTGACAAGCTGCGGCGGGATTTCTCCCGCCGCTGATTTTTTTGGAAAGCCATGTATAATATTCCTGCCGGGGGGCCAAAATAGCCTCGTAAACCAATACTTTACGGAGGTTTTGAACTATGAGCAGCAACAGCTCCGGCAAGAGGCTGGAGGGATTTTTTACCGGAAAGGGCTTCTACATAGTCCTTTTCCTGTGCGCCGCAGTGATCGGCGTGTCGGCCTGGATGATGGCCGCCGGGAATGAGACTATGGATGACCTGAACAAGACCAACGACATCAGCCTGGAGAACAAGCGGGTGGAGACCATCATTGTGCCGCCCAAGACTGAGGAGGAGCCGGAGGCTTCCGGCGCCGCAGGGACGGAGGCCCAGACCCAGCAGGACGCTGCAGCCCTGCCCCAGCAGGAGGATGCCGCCGACACCATGACCGAGGATCTGACCCAGGTCTGGCATGAGGGGGACGTGATGGAGGTCATGGCTCCGGCCTATATCTGGCCCGTCCAGGGGGAGCTGGAGCGCAGGCACCAGATGGACTCTCTGGCCTATGACGTGACCATGCGGGATTGGCGCACCCATGAGGGCATAGACATCAGCGCAGCCCTGGGCACCACCGTCACTGCGGCCCACTCCGGCACGGTATCGGCCATTGAGACCGACGACCTCTACGGCACCGTGGTGACCATTGATCATGGGGACGGCAGCAGCAGCGTCTATGCAAACCTGGCGGACACCCCTGCGGTGAGCGTGGGACAGTGGGTGGACAGCGGCAGCGTCATCGGCTCCGTGGGCACCACCGCCCTGTGTGAGATCGGCCAGGGCACCCATCTGCACTTTGCCATCTATGTGGACGGCCAGAGCGTGGACCCCCTGACTTACCTGCCTGCATAAACGGCATGGAATAAAAAAATAAAAGCTGAACAGCCCGGAGCGACATTCGCTCCGGGCTTTATTCAGTCTATGCGCTTGTAGATGTTCAGTATGGGTTCCCCGTAGGCCGTGATGACCTCCTCCAGCCGGAACTGGTCTGGTACGGCGGGATTGCCGTATATGGCCCGGTAGGTGGTGTTTTCCAGAAGATAGTCGGCGCTGTAGTCTCCACGGTCCAGAAGCTCTATCCTGGCCCGGTCCTCCGGGGAGAGATACTCGAAGCCGTAGTTCACGCTCCAGGCGCTGCCCTCGTCCAGGCAGGACAGGCTGATGTCCCCCTGGCTGGTTTCGGCCACGTAATAAAGCCCCTCCCGGGTGGACACGGCCCCGTAGTCCAGCTCGTAATTCTGGGAGATATCGTCCCCGGCGAGGATGTTGAAATATACGTACTGATAGGGGTGGTTGAGCAGGTTCTGCACCCCGGTGAAGAGGATGCAGGCCAGGAGCAGGACAAGGCTGAGCCTGGGCCACTTGCGCCGCAGCAGGTCCAGCCCGTAGGCCATGAGCAGGGCTATGCCGGCAAAACTGAAGTAGAAATGCCGCCAGCCGTTATATACCAGGGACTTGCCGGCTATGCTCACCAGCAGGGGTATCAGGGAACAGCAGCAGACCATCAGCAGGAAAAACAGAGAGTCAAAGTCCCGGGGGCGTTCTCCGTCCTTCACCCTTTTCCAGAGAGCGGCCAAGCCCCGGCAGAGCCCCAGGGCGGCCAGAAGGCTTATGAACAGGGGGGTGGTCATGAGTATGAACTGGGGCAGATAGCGCCTGGGCAGCTCTCCGTCCCCGGGGCGGCATATCCGCCCGGCAAAGAGAATCTCCCCGTCCCAGCGGGAGAAGTGCAGGGCGTTGTCAATGCAGTATTCAAAAAAGCCCACAGGGTCGCCCCACATTGCCGGGGTGAAGGCGTAGTACAGCAGGCAGAAGGCCAGGACGGTGATGACCATTACGGTCACTCCCCGCCGGTCCCACTGCTTTTTCAGGGAGAGATAAACGATGTAGAACAGCCCGCATACTCCGAAAAAGAATATGCCGACTATCTTGGTGTTTGCCGCCAGGGCAGCAAACAGCGCAAAGAGAAGGGCGTCCAAAAGCCTGCGGCGTTTTATGGCCCGCACGGCAAAGCAGCAGCTGTCCATAAGCAGGGCAAAGAGCACCATGTCCTTGTTATTGTAGTGGCTCTCCGCAAAAAAGCGGGGCATTATAAAAAGGACCAGGGCGCACAGCAGGGCCAGGCGGCGGTCCCCGAACAGCTCCGTCACCAGCAGGTAAAAGGCTATGATGGCGGTGAAGCAGAGGGCAAAGGTGTAGTAGTGGTAGGGTACGGCCACGCTGGTGTAATTGTAGTCCCCGCTGAGGAATTGTGGCCGGAGCATGTACAGGGCAAAGGGATAGTAGGCCCCCTGGCCGTGGTCCCGCTCCACGTCGCTGCGAATGGAATTCAGGCCCATGCTCTCATAGGCGTACACCACCTGGGAATCTTCGCCCAGAAAGGCGTCGGCATAGGCCCGGATGTTCTTCTGGAATATCCTTATCTCGTGGGGCTCGTCCCAGCTCATGGAATAGTCGGTGGAGACCGAAAGCCCGGCAAGGAACATGAGCAGCAAAAGCAGGGCCGCAAAGAGCCGGAATCTCATGTCCGCCCGGGAGGCACCGGGAATGGTTTTATTCAACATAATATGTATCCGCCCTTCAAAAAACTACGGAAAAGCAATGATTTTCATAATATTAACACAATACAGATACGTTTGCAAGAAGAGCATACACTTTGAGAGAATAGTGATAATCAAGAATTATTTATCGTTTTTCGATAAATAATTCTTGACAAGCGATATGCGCCGTGCTATGCTTCCCTTACAGAAAGCAGAAGGAGGGACGTTATGAATTGGAATAAAGACAGGAGCATAGTCCTTTCCCAGTTTTGCGTGGGGGCCTTCGGGCTGCTGCTGGCGGTGCTGGACGTCTTCGGCTACTGGCTGGTGGGCTTTTTCATCCAGATAAGGAACATGAACTGGCAGCTGGGGGCGGTGATACTGGCGGCGGTGTATGTGTGCAGCGTCTTTGCCTGGATAGTGCTGTGGAGGCTGTGGAAGCTGCTGGGGAACATCAAGGAGGGCCGGGTCTTCACCCCGGAAAATATAGGCCATATGCGCGCCGTCAGCTGGTGCTGCGCCGCCGTGGCCCTGGTGTGTCTTCTGGCGGGCCTGGCCTATCTGCCCTTTTTCATCTGCGCCATGGCCTCGGCCTTTATGGCCCTGATAGTCAGGATAGTGAAAAACGCCTTCCAGCAGGCCCTGCTGATGAAGGACGAACTGGACTTTACGGTGTGAGGGCGGGGCCATGGAGATACTTGTGAACCTGGACGTGATGATGGCCAAGCGGAAGATATCCGCAACGGAGCTGGCCCAGAGGATAGACATAAGCCCTGCAAATCTGTCCATACTGAAAAACAACAAGGCCAAGGCCATACGCTTTTCCACCCTAATGGCCCTGTGCCATGAGCTGCAGTGCCAGCCCGGGGACATACTGGAATTCATCGACGACTGAGGAGGCGGACATGGACGAGAAGAACTTGAAGGGAAAGCCGGGCTTTGCCCTTAGGCCGGGGGAGCTGGCCTGCGCTTTGCTCATGTACCCTGCGGCCTACATATATACCGTGTTTTTCGGCTCGGAAAACGACCGGCTCTGGTTCGGGGTCTTCGTGCTGCTGTTCATTGCCCTAACGGAGATACTGAACCGGGGCAGGCCCCGCCTGAAGGAGAGCTGGGTGTGGCTGGGCTGCGTGCTGCTGATGAGCGCCTGCGTGGCCTTCGGCTGGGGCCGGGTGTGGGATTACGGTCTGACAATGCTGATGGTCCACCCCCTGGCGGTATGGTGGGTCTTGAGCCGCAGCGGCCGCCTTGCGGAGGGGGAGAGCGGACATCTGCTGCCCCTGGACGCCCTCAACGGTTTCTTTATGATACCCTTTGGGAATTTTGCCCTGCGGATACGCTGCACTGTCCAGGGCCTGAAAGGCCGGGGCCGGGGAGAGGGCCGGGACAGGAGGCGGCCCTGGGCGGCGGTGCTGGCGGTGCTGGCGGCCCTGGCGCTGCTCAACGCCGTGCTTGCGGAGCTGGCGGAGGCGGACCGGAGCTTCGGAGAGCTCACGGCGGGTATCCTGGGCCTGTTCAGCTTTGACCTGGGAGATAACTTCGCCACCTATGTCTTTCGCTTCATTGTCAGCCTGCCGGTGGGAGCCTGGCTCTTCGGCCTGATAGCCGGGAGCCTTCGCACCGACGAGGAGAAGCTGCGGGCCCAGGCGGCGGCGGTGAACGCCTTTCTGCCCAGGCTCAGGGCGGTGCCGGAGCGGCTGTGGACCGTGGTGATGGGAGTGTTTGCGGCGGTGTACGTTTTGTTCTTTGCCGTGCAGAGCAGCTACCTCTTCGGGGCCTTCAGCCGGACTCTGCCGGAGGACTTCACCGTGGCCCAGTACGCCCGGGAGGGCTTCTTTGAACTGTGCCGGGTGATGGCCATAAACTTCAGCCTTTTGTATCTGGTGAGCCGCAGCAGCGCAAAGCCCCTGAGGGAGGATAAGGTGCAGCGCATAGCCGCCACGTTGCTGATAGCAGCGGGCATGGTCTTTGCGGTGATAGCCATGTCCAAGCTGGTGCTGTATATCATGTGCTTCGGCTTTACCCCCAAGCGGCTGCAGAGCAGCTGGCTGGCGCTGCTGCTGTTCATGGGCTGCGTGGCCTGCCTGTACAGCCTGTGGACGGGGAAGAAGAGCTTCAAATACTGGATGATGTATGGGGCTGTGAGCCTGGCCCTGCTGCATCTGTACTGAGGAGGGAAAGAAAAATGGTGCCTGTGCTTATGCCGCTGCTGGCCTTCGGCCTGCCGGCTCTTGTGATAATGCGCAATGAGAAGCGCCCGGTGAGACGGCCCTGGCTCTTCTCCCTGGGAAGCTTTGCCGCAGCCCTGGGAGCCCTGTGTCAGGAGCTGTGGGTCTTTTACCGCCGGGCCGACAACGGAGACGTGTCCGGAATACTGGACACCGCCGGGGCGGTGCTGGTCATAGGCATAGGCATAAGCCTGATGTGCCTGCTGCTGAATCTGATAGCCCTGACTCTCAGCTACGGGAGAGACTGACAATAGTGTAACAAGTGAAAATCGCTCTTGCAATTGACCCGGGCCTTGGGTACAATACAAGGGCGATTTTATTGTTTTTTGAGGTAATTATGGGAATCAGAGCTCTCATAGGCGACAGGGCCTTCTACCGGCGGCTTTTTGCCGTTATGCTGCCCATCCTGGTGCAGAACATCATCACCAACTTCGTGAACCTGCTGGACAACGTCATGGTGGGCCAGGTGGGCACGGAGCCCATGTCCGGGGTGGCCATAGTCAACCAGCTGCTGTTCGTCTACAACCTCTGCATATTCGGCGGCCTTGCCGGCGCAGGGATATTCACCGCCCAGTTCTACGGCAAGAACGACCATAAGGGCGTGGCCGACAGCTTCAGAGGCAAGATATATATTGCCGCCGGAGTCATCACCATTGCCATGACCATCCTCATCACCCAGGGGGAGACGCTGATAAGCCAGTTCATCCACGAAGGGGAGGAGGGCCTGGACATGGCCGCCACCCTGAACTATGGCAAGGATTACCTGAAAGTCATGCTCTGGCAGATGCTGCCCTTTTCCATAATGCAGATATATGCCAGCACCCTGAGAGAGACCGGGGAGACCTTGCTGCCCATGAAGGCGGGTATCGCTGCGGTGCTGGTAAACCTCGTAGGCAACTACATCCTCATCTTCGGCAAGCTGGGGGCTCCCGCCCTGGGGGTGGTGGGCGCCGCTATAGCCACGGTGATCTCCCGCTATGTGGAGTGCCTCATCGTGGTCATCTGGACGCATACCCACAAGCAGCGCTGCCCCTATATCCACGGGGTATACACCAGCTTGCGCATACCCGGGGAGCTGGTGAGGAAGATAGTGTTCATGGGCCTGCCCCTGCTGGTAAACGAGCTTTTGTGGTCCGGGGGCATGACCATGCTCAACCAGTGCTACTCCGTTCGGGGCCTGGAGGTGGTCTCCGCCATGAACATCTCCACCACTGTGTCCAACGTGTTCTTCTGCGCCTTCTTTGCCATGGGCAACACCGTTGCCATAATAATAGGCCAGCTGCTGGGAGCGGGACGGATGGAGAAGGCGGTGGAGGAGGACAGAAAGCTCATCGCCTTTGCGGTGGCGCTCTGCGCCGCCGTGGGCGTGGTGATGGCCCTGCTGGCCCCGGCCATTCCCCAGATATACAACACCACGGACGCCGTCCGCCGTCTGGCGGAGGACCTGCTGCTGGTGGTGGCCTGCACCATGCCGGTGCACGGCTTCAACAACTCCTGCTTCTTCACCCTGCGCTCCGGGGGCAAGACCATAATCACCTTCGTCTTCGACAGCATGTATCTCTGGGTGCTGTGCGTGCCCCTGGCCTTCATCCTCTCCAGATACACCGCCATGCCCATATTGCCGCTGTTCATCGTTATCCAGCTGCTGGACCTGGTGAAGGCCGCCGTGGGCTTTTTCCTGGTGAAGAGAAAGGTGTGGGTAAAGAATTTGGTAAAGGAAGAGAACTGAGAAATATACTGAGAATATGCGGGAAAAGGGCCCGTCGCAGAATTGAGAAAATCTTCGACGGGCCCTTTTCAGCACTGCAGAAGGCGCAGCATTTCCCGGCGGAGCCGGTCGATGATGCGCTTTTCCAGGCGGCTGATATAGCTCTGGGATATGCCCAGCATATCCGCCACCTCCTTTTGAGTGTACTCCTTGCCGGCAGGCAGGCCGAAGCGCAGCAGGATTATCTCCCGCTCCCGCTTATCCAGGGAGTCTATGGCCTCCATGAGCATCTGCCGGTCCGCATCGTCCTCCAGGGGCCGGTACACCTCGTCTTCCTCGGTGCCCAGGATGTCCGAGAGAAGGAGCTCGTTGCCGTCCCAGTCGGTGTTGAGGGGCTCGTCGAAGCTCACCTCGGTGCGCTGGGAGTTTATCTTGCGCAGGTACATGAGTATCTCGTTTTCAATGCAGCGGGAGGCGTAGGTGGCAAGCTTGATGTTCTTGCCGGAGTTGAAGGTGTTCACCGCCTTTATAAGTCCTATGGTGCCTATGGATATCAGATCCTCGATGTTGATGCCGGTGTTTTCAAAGCGCTTGGATATGTACACCACCAGGCGGAGGTTATGTTCTATCAGCTGCTGCCGGGCTTTTTCGTCTCCCAGCCGCAGGGCCTTTATGGCCTCTTCCTCCGCCGCTTTTTCCAGGGGAGGCGGCAGGGTGTCGCTGCCGCCGATATAAAAAACCGGGGGCGGTTCTATTCCAAGGATGCTGAATATCTGGTCGCGGATAAAAACTATTTGGGGCTTGCAAAGCATATAAAGTTTCCTCCATGGGATTATAGATTACAAAGGGGAGACTCAGATGATGCCGTCAAAGCCGGGGCCAGCGGCCTTGGGGGACAGAGCCACCAGCCGGTCCCGGTCCTCCCGGCCGTCTATCAGCAGCTTGTCGGGCTTGAACACCGGCAGCAGTCCTCCGCCCCCCAGGGCGGAAAAGGGGATGAGCCGCAGCCGCCCGGTGAGCTCCGGGAAGGCGGCGGCGGAGCGGAGCAGCTCCACCGGGTCGTTTATATCCAGCAGAGGGGCGGCAGGGCCGAAGAGCTCTGCCAGAGCCCGGGGGCAGACCACCGCCACCGGGGCGCCGCTGATGGGGTCGGCAAGGCAGTTGCCGCTGTCCACCATGGCGCTGAGACGGCAGCTGCGGCGGAGCATATGTATCTCCAGCAGCTTTACGCTGCGGCCGGAGGCTCCCGGAGCGGCGGAAAAGATAAGGCGCAAAGCCCCGTAGGCCAAGAGGAAAAACAGGGCCAGCAGCCGTATATCCAGACGTATATAGCCGAAGTTCAGCTCCAGGGCCCAAAGCGCTCCCCCCATAGCGAAGGAGAGGGCCAGGAACACTCCTGCGCAGGCCGGGGCCCGGCGCTCCCCGGCATAGGCAAAAAGCGCCATAGCCAGGCCGGCCAGCCCCTTCCACAGAGGGGAGGCCAGAAAGCCGAAGCCCGGCACAAAGACCAGCACGGAATAGGCGGCGCCCAGCAGCGCCGCAATAAAATACCTGCCCCGCCTTAGAGGCAGGGCACAGATCCTGGCGGCGCCCAGGCACAAAAGATAGTCCGCCAGCAGGTTAGAGAGGAAGAGGCTGTCTGCATAGATGATCTCCATGCCCCGAGTATAGCACCGGCAGGCTGCACAATTTGTCATTTGGGAATTGTCAAACAGGCCGTGCTGTGGTAAAATCTATGAGAAATTTATGCATATGACGCCCGGCGCCGGCCAGGCCCGGGGACGGAAGGGATAAGTGACATGAGCTTTGTATATAAGCGGGTGCTGATAAAAATCAGCGGCGAGGCCCTGGCGGGAGAAAAAGGCACGGGCTTTGACTTCGACTTTGTCTCCCGGGTCTGCCGGACGGTAAAGAGCTGCGCAGACGAGGGAGTGGAAGTGGGCATAGTCATAGGCGGCGGCAACTTCTGGCGGGGAGTGAAGGACGGAGCCGGAAAAGTGGAGCGGGTCAGCGCCGACCGTATGGGCATGCTTGCCACCTGCATGAACTGCCTGGCCGTGGGCGACGTGTTCCGGCAGCTGGGAGCCAAGGCCCGCATCCAGACCGCTGTGGATATCCAGGGCGTGGGCGAGCGTTACGACACTGTAAAGAGCATAGAATACATGCAGCAGGGGAACATCGTCCTCTTCGGCGGCGGCAGCGGCGCCCCCTTCTTCTCCACGGACACCGCAGCGGTGCTCCGGGCGGCGGAGATCCACGCCGACGCCATACTCCTGGCCAAGAACATCGACGGAGTCTACAGCGACGACCCCAGGAAAAACCCGAAGGCCAAACGCTTTGACGGCATAAGCTACGACGAGGTCCTGGCAAGGCACCTGGCCGTAATGGACACCACCGCCACCAGCCTGGCTATGGACAACCACATCCCCGTTATAGTCTTCGCCCTGGCCCAGCCGGAGAACATCCGCCGGGTGCTCATGGGGGAGAACCTGGGGACCACGGTAAAGTGAAGAAAGTTTTTTGGATATACTTACAACAGGAGGAAGCAACATGTCTGACTACAGCCAATTTGAAAACAAGATGAAAAAGACCTGCGAGGCCCTCAGCACCCAGCTGGCCACCCTGAGAGCGGGCCGGGCCAATGCCGCCGTGCTGGACCAGATCCAGGTGGACTATTACGGTTCCCCCACCCCCATCCAGCAGGTGGCCTCCATAGCCACTCCCGACCCCCGCACCCTGCTCATCCAGCCCTGGGACGGCTCAGTGCTCAAGGGCATAGAAAAGGCCATCCTGGCCTCCGACCTGGGCCTCAACCCCCAGAACGACGGGCGCATGATCCGCCTGGTGTTCCCGCCCCTCACCGAGGAACGCCGCAAGGACCTGGTAAAGCAGACCAAGAAATACGCCGAGGAGAGCAAGGTGGCCATCCGCAATATCCGCCGGGACGCCATCGAGAAGTTCAAAAAGCAGCAGAAAGCCTCTGAGATAACCGAGGATGATTACAAGATAGCCGAGAAAGACGTGCAGAAGCTCACCGACGACTACATCAAGGAGATAGACAAGATAGCCGACAAGAAGGAAAAGGAACTGCTGGAAATCTGATATGGCTGATACTATGAACAATAAGGCGGGGAGCCAGGCCGGGCCTGGGGTTCCCCGCCATATTGCCATCATACTGGATGGCAACGGCCGCTGGGCCAAGAAACGGGGCCTGCCCCGCACCGCAGGACATATGGCCGGGGCGGAGACCTTCCGCCGCATTGCTACATACTGCAAAAACATCGGCGTGGAATACCTGACGGTCTACGCCTTCTCCACTGAGAACTGGAAACGGCCGGAGGAAGAGGTGGGCACCATCATGAAGCTGCTGTGGCGTTACCTGGACGAGGCCATACGCACCATGGAGAAGGACCACATCCGCATGAAGGTCTTCGGAGAGCTGGCAAGGCTCAGCCCCCAGCTGCGGGAGATGGTGGACCGTACCGACGAGATAAGCCAGCGCTACCAGGGCTTCCAGGCCAACATCTGCCTCAACTACGGCGGCCGGGACGAGATAATCCACGCCGCCCGGCGCTACGCTCAGGACTATGCCGCAGGCAAAGCTGACGGGGAGCTGAGCGAGGAGCAGTTCGGAAACTACCTCTATTCCGCCGGTATCCCCGACCCGGACCTGCTCATCCGCCCCGGCGGGGAGATGCGCATATCCAACTTCCTGCTGTGGCAGTGCGCCTATGCGGAGTTCTACTTCACCGACGTGCTCTGGCCGGACTTCACCCCGGAGGAACTGGACAAGGCCATCGCGGAATTCAATCGCCGCGACCGGCGCTACGGAGGGGTGAAAAACCCGTGACAGAGATTCAGGAGAGGCTTTTTGAACTGAAGGACGAGAAGTACCGGGACTTTAACGCCTCCCTCATCCCCACGGTGGATAAGGCCATCGTGATAGGCGTGCGGGTCCCTCAGCTGCGCAGGCTGGCAAAGGAGTTGAAGGGCAGCCCCCGGGCGGCGGAGTTTACGGCCGCCCTGCCCCACGAATACCACGAGGAGAACCTGCTCCATGCCCTGCTGATAAACGAGAACAAGGACTTCTGGCTGTGCATGGAGGAGCTGGAGGCCTTCCTGCCCTATGTGGACAACTGGGCGGTGTGCGACATGCTGGGGCCGAAGGTCCTGGCAAAGAACAAGGAAAAGCTGCTGGAGAGGATACTCCCCTGGCTGGACTCTCCCCATGCCTATACCCGGCGCTTTGCCATGGGTATGCTCATGAGCCATTTTCTGGATGAGGACTTCAAAGAGGAATACCTGGACCTGGTGGCGGGCGTGGAGTCGGAGGAGTACTATGTGCGCATGATGCAGGCCTGGTATTTCGCCACCGCCCTGGCAAAGCAGTATGACAGCGCCGTGAAGTATATAGAGGGGCGCCGCCTGGAAGGCTGGACCCACAACAAGAGCATACAAAAGGCCAGGGAGAGCTTCCGGGTCAGCCCCGAGCACAAGGAATATCTGAAAACTTTAAAAGTTTAGCTATAATTTGGATATATAAAGAGGAAAATATTATGGTAAGATCCATATCTGTACTGGGCTGCACCGGCTCCATAGGCCGCCAGACCATAGCCGTGGCGGAGCACACCGGGATAAGGGTGGCCGCCCTCACCGCCAACAGGAAGATAGACATGCTGGAAGAGCAGGCCCGGCGGCTGCGCCCGGCCTTTGTGGCGGTGTACGACGAGACGGCTGCAAAGGCTTTCAAGACCGCCGTGGCGGACACGGACATCCGGGTGGGCTCCGGCATGGAGGGCCTCATCGAGGCCGCCACCCTGGAGGAGAGCGACTGCGTGGTCACCGCCGTGTCCGGCTCCGTGGGCCTGAAGCCCACCCTGGCGGCCATAGACGGGAGAAAGCGAATTGCCCTGGCCAACAAGGAGACCCTGGTCTGCGCCGGGGACATCGTCATGGCCCGAGCCAGGGAAAAAGGGGCGGAGATAGTCCCCGTGGATTCGGAGCACTCCGCCGTGTTCCAGTGCCTTATGGGCCGGGGCAAGGGGGAGCTTCGGAAGATACTCCTCACCGGCTCCGGCGGCCCCTTCCGAGGGAAGGCCCGGGTGGAGCTGGAGGATGTGACGCCGGAGCAGGCGGTGGCCCACCCCAACTGGAACATGGGGGCCAAGATATCCGTGGACAGCGCCACCATGATGAACAAGGGCCTGGAGTTTATAGAGGCCATGCACCTCTTCTCCGTCACCCCCGACGAGATAGAGGTGGTAATCCATCCCCAGAGCGTCATACACTCTATGGTAGAGCTTGTTGACGGCACGGTGATAGCCCAGCTGGGGGTGCCGGACATGGGCCTTCCCATACAGCTGGCCCTCACCTATCCGCAGCGCTGCCCCTCCATGTTCAGCCGCCTGGACTTCACCAGGCTCAGGGATCTGAGCTTTGAGGCCCCGGACTTTGAAAAGACCCCCTGCCTGAAGCTGGCCATGGACTGCGCCCGCACCGGCGGCACCGCCCCCTGCGTCATGAGCGCCGCAAACGAGGTGGCCGTGGGGATGTTTCTGCGCCGGAAGCTGGGCTACAACCGCATTTACGACGCCGCCGCCTCCGCCGTGGAAAAAGTAGGGGTGGTGAAAGCGCCGGACCTGGAGACCATACTGGAGGCGGACGCCGCCGCCAGAGCTTATGTTTTGGAGAACTTTTCTAAATGACTATTCTTTACATCATCCTTGCAATACTGCTGTTCGGCCTGCTGGTCATCGTCCATGAGCTGGGCCATTTCACCGTGGCGAAGCTCTGCGGCGTGAAGGTGGAGGAGTTTGCCCTGGGCATGGGTCCGGCCCTGCTGCAAAGGCAGAAGGGGGAGACCCTGTACTCCCTGCGGGCGGTGCCCTTCGGAGGCTTTTGCGCCATGGCCGGGGAGGACGAGGAGAGCGACGAGCCCAGGGCCTTCACCAATCAGGCGGCCTGGAAGCGGGCTCTCATCCTGGTGGCGGGCTCCTTCATGAACTTCGTCATGGGCTTTGTCATCGTCCTTATCCTCTATTGGGGCGCCGCCGCCTTCTGGGCCCCGGTTATAGCCGAGTTCCGGGAGGACTGCCCCTATCAGGGGGAGGGTGCTCTGGAAGTGGGGGACCGCTTCTACAGTATCGACGGGCACAGGATATACCAGTACCAGGATGTGACGGACTTTCTCAGTCAGGGTGACGGGACTTATGACATAGTGGTCGTCCGGGACGGGGAGAAAGTAAAGCTGGAGGACTTCTATTTCGTCCCCGTGGAATACCAGGGGGAGAGCCAGAAGCTCTACGGTTTCTCCATGGGCGTAGAGGAGGCCACCTTTACCGTGAAGCTGCGCTATGCCTGGAACACCACCATGGAGTTCGGACGCTGGGTCTGGATGGGCCTGGAGGAACTGGTGAAAGGCAACGTGGGCGTTGAGGATATGGCCGGGCCCGTGGGTATCGTGGGCATGATGGCCGAGACCGGGGAGAGCGCAGAGTCCACTTCCGACGCTCTGTTCAGCATCTTCTACTTCGGGGCCTTCATTGCTGTGAACCTGGCCCTGATGAACATGCTGCCCATACCCGCCCTGGACGGGGGAAGAGTGTTCCTGCTGCTGGTGACCTGGGTGATAGAGACGGTGAGCCGCCGCAAGCTCAACCCCAGATACGAGGGATATATCCACGCCGCCGGCATGATGCTGCTGCTGGGGCTGATGGTTTTTGTAATGTTCAACGATATATTCAGGATAGTGACGACATGATGGAAAAAAGAGACAGAGTAAAAAAGATAAAGGTGGGCGGAGTAGAGATAGGCGGAGGAGCGCCGGTATCCGTCCAGACCATGTGCAACACCAAGACCTGGGACGTGGAGGCCACGGTGGAGCAGATAAAGGCCATGGAGGCCGCCGGGGCGGACATAGTGCGCATAGCCATCCCGGACATGGACTCCGCCAAAGCCGTCTCCCGGATAAAGGAGCAGGTGCGGGTGCCCCTGGTGGCGGACATCCACTTTGACTACCGCCTGGCCCTGGAGGTGGCGGAGCGGGGCATAGACAAGATACGCATAAACCCCGGCAACATCGGAGCCCAGGAGAACGTGAAGGCCGTGGCGGACAGCTGCCGCCGCCACGGCATACCCATACGCATAGGCGTCAATGCCGGCAGCCTGGAACCCAGGCTCCTGGAGAAGTACGGCCATCCCTGCCCGGAGGCCCTGGTGGAGAGCGCCAGGGACCATGCGGCCCTGCTGGAGAAGTTCGACTTTACGGACATCTGCATCTCCATGAAGGCCTCCTCCGTGCCCCTCACCGTGGCCGCCTACCGCCTGGCGGCGGAGGTCTTCCCCTATCCCCTGCACCTGGGGATCACCGAGACGGGCACCGAGTGGAACGGCACCATCCAGTCCGCCGTGGGCATAGGGGCCCTGCTGTGCCAGGGCATAGGCAACACCATAAGAGTCTCCCTCACCGCCGACCCGGTGCGGGAGGTCAGCGCCGGCATCGCCATAGTTAAGGCGGCGGGCCTGCGTCCCGGCGGAGTGAAGTTCGTCTCCTGCCCCACCTGCGGCAGGACGGAGATAGACCTGATAAGCCTGGCAAGCCAGGTGGAGCAGAGGGTGAAGGACATGCCCAGGGACATCACAGTGGCTGTGATGGGCTGCGTGGTCAACGGCCCCGGAGAGGCCCGGGAGGCGGACTACGGCATAGCCGGAGGCAAGGGCAAGGGCCTCATCTTCAAGAAGGGCCAGGTGCTGGGTACATATCCCTATGAGGAGCTATGCGACCGGCTGGTGGAACTTATAGAGAAAGACGGGGAGCGGGCATGAGCGAGCACACTCCCTTTCTCACCATCTTCCCCGGCTGTGAGGATATAAAAAGCTGCGCCGGAGGCCTGGAGAAGGCCTATGTCACCGACGTGCAGGTGGACCTGGCGGAGCTGATGCTCACGGTCTGCGCCTGGTTTCCCGCCATGCCCTCCCCGGTGGATATCTCCACCATCAGCCAGAGGCTGAAGGAGGACTATGGCCTCAGCGGCGTGGGCCTGGTGCCGGACTATCCGAAAGTGAAGCTGGCCTCCACGGCGGCGGCCGCCGCCACGGCCCCGGCTCCCGGCGCCCCCCCCAAGGGGGATGTGCTCCTGGGCCGGGCCATAAAGCAGAGGCCGGTGCCCATGAGCACCCTCAGCCTGGAGTCCGGCAAGGTCACGGTAGAGGGGGACGTGGTGGCGGTCACCAGCCGTAGGCTCCAGAAGCGGGGCAGCGCAGTGCTGTGCTTTGACATCACCGACCGCACCAACTCCATCCGCATCTCCCGCTTCCTCCGCTCCGAGGACGACCAGAGCATCATAGACAGCATAAACATAGGGGACCATGTGATAGTCCAGGGAGAGGTGATCTACTCCAAGTACGACGAGGACATGGTGCTGGACCCCAGAAACATAATGAAGGGCAAGGCCTATATCAGGCCGGACAATGCCCCGGTGAAGCGGGTAGAGCTGCATATGCACACCCGCTTTTCCGCCTTGGACGCCCTCACCGACCCTGCGGCCATCGTCAAGCGGGCGGCCTACTGGGGCATGCCCGCCATCGCCGTCACCGACCACGGCGTGGCCCAGGCCTTCCCGGACATGTGGAAGGCTGGGAAGAAGCACGGGGTGAAGATAATCTACGGCCTGGAGTGCTACTTCGTAAACGACATGGACGGCAACAGCGCCGTCATGGGCAAAAGCAAGCTGCCCCTGGACACGGAGTTCGTGGCCTTCGATATAGAGACCACCGGCCTCAACGCCCAGACCGACCGAATGACGGAGATAGGCGCCGTCATCTTCTCCGGCGGGGAGATAAAGCAGGTCTTCAACACCTTCGTTGACCCGGAGCGGCACATCCCCCCGGACATCACCCAGCTCACCGGCATAAGAGACAGCGACGTGGCGGGGGCCCCCAAGGAGAAAGAGGCCATGGAGATGTTCATGGACTTCATCGGGAACCGGCCCATCATAGCCCACAACGCCCACTTCGACGTGGGCTTTATGAGCGCAGCTTCCATCCGCCAGGGCCTGAAATTCTCCCCGGTGTTCCTGGATACCCTGGCCCTGTCCCAGGCCCTGCTGCCGGAGCTGAAGCGCTTCAAGCTGGACATAGTCTCCAACCATCTGGGCCTGCCCCAGTTCAACCACCACAGAGCCAGCGACGACGCCATGGTGGTGGCCAGGATGATGGAGAAGTTTTTGCCCATGCTCTCCCGCCAGGGGGCCAAGACCGTTGACGATATAGAGACGGTGTACCACTCCCTGCGCCGTACCGACGTGGCCAAGAGCTACCACATGATACTGCTGGTGAAAAACCGCAAGGGGCTGAAAAACCTCTACGAGATGATATCCCAGTCCTACCTTAAATACTTCCACCGCAGCCCCACCATACCCAAGAGCCTGCTGAACCAGCACCGGGAGGGCATCCTGGTGGGCTCCGCCTGCGGCATGGGCGAGCTCTACGGGGCGGTGATGAAGGGGGCCGGCGACAAGGAGCTTAAAAAGATAGCCAAATATTACGACTATCTGGAGATACAGCCCATATGCAACAACGGCTTTCTGGTGGACAACGGCGTGGTCAGCGACGTGTCCGTATTGCAGGACTACAACCGCACCATACTGCGCATAGGCCGGGAGCTGAATAAGCCGGTGATAGCCGCCTCCGACGTCCACTTCCTGGACGCCGAGGACGAGCAGTACCGGAAGATACTCCAGGCGGCAAAGAAGTTTTCCGACGCCGACCGGGGCTGTCCTATCTTCTTCAGGACCACCGAGGAGATGCTGAAGGAATTCGAGTACCTGGGCAAAGAGACGGCGGAGGAAGTGGTCATAACCAACACCCGTGCCATAGCCGAGCAGGTGGAGGAGATAGAGCTGCTGCCCAAGGACCTGTTTCCCCCCAAGATAGAGCACTCCGCCGAGGACCTGAAAAACCTGGTCTACGGCAAAATGCACCGCATCTATGGAGAGAATCCTCCGGAGATAGTTCAGAAGCGGGTGGACGTGGAGCTGAACACCATCCTGGACCACAACTACGACGTTATATATATGAGCGCCCAGAAGCTGGTGCAAAACTCCCTGGAGAACGGCTACCTGGTGGGCAGCCGGGGCAGCGTGGGCTCCTCCATCGTGGCCTACATGTCCGGCATCACCGAGGTCAACTCCCTGCCGCCCCACTATGTCTGCCCCAAGTGCTGCCACTCGGAGTTCGTCACCGACGGCAGCTACGGCTGCGGGGCGGACATGCCGGAGAAGGACTGCCCGGACTGCGGCGCCCCCATGAACCGGGAGGGCTTCGACATTCCCTTTGAGACCTTCCTGGGCTTCCCCGGCAACGAGAAGACCCCGGATATAGACCTTAACTTCTCAGGAGAATATCAGGCCAAGGCCCACAAATACACCGAGACCCTCTTCGGCTCGGACCATGTGTTCAGGGCCGGGACCATAGGCACCCTGGCGGAAAAGACCGCCTACGGCTATGTGAAAAAGTACCTGGAGGAGCGGAACATCAAAGCCACCAAGGCGGAGGAGAACCGCCTGGCCCTGGGCCTGGTGGGCATAAAGCGCACCACCGGCCAGCACCCCGGCGGCCTGGTGGTCATCCCCCAGGATATGGACGTCACCGACTTCTGCCCGGTGCAGCACCCGGCGGACGACCCCAACAGCGATATAATAACCACCCATTTTGAATACCACTGCATGGAGGCAAACCTGCTGAAGCTGGACGAGCTGGGCCATGATGACCCCACCATGATACGCATGATGGAGGACATGACCGGGGTGGACGCAAAGAAGATCTCCCTTTCCGACCCGGAGACCATGTCCATCTTCACCAGCCCCGCCGCCCTGGGCCTGCCTGACGACGACCCCATCATAGGCAAGACCGGCACCATAGGCGTGCCGGAGTTCGGCACCAACTTCACCCGTCAGATGCTGGTGGACACCCAGCCCAGGCAGTTCGATACCCTGGTGCGCCTGTCCGGCTTCAGCCACGGCACCGACGTGTGGGCCGGCAACATCCACGACCTGATAGTCAACGGCATAGCCACCGTCAACGAGACCGTGGGCTGCCGTGACGATATCATGCTCTACCTTATATCCAAGGGCATGGAGCCCTCCCTGGCCTTCAAGACCATGGAGGCGGTGCGCAAGGGCAAGGTGAAAAAAAGCGGCCAGTTCCCCGGGGACGCCGAGGAGCAGATGCGCAGTCTTGGCGTGCCGGACTGGTACATCGAGTCCTGCCGGAAGATAGCCTACCTCTTCCCCAAGGCCCACGCCGTGGCCTACGTGATGATGGCCTTCCGCATAGCCTGGTTCAAGGTCCACGAGCCCCTGGCCTTCTACAGCGCCTACTTCTACCGGCGCAGCCAGAAGGGCGGCTTCGACGCAGCAATGATGACCGTGGGTACAGACGGAGTGCGGCGGAAGATACGGGAGATGAAGGGCAAGCCCCTCACCGCCAACGAGGAGGACCTGCTGGTGACCCTGGAGGCGGTGTACGAGTTCAACATGCGGGGCTTTGAATTTGCCCCAATAGACCTATACAAGTCCGACGCCATCAGGTTCAGGATAACCGAGGACGGCAGACTGCGCCCGCCCTTCGTGTCCATCTCCGGCCTGGGGGAGACGGCGGCCCTGGATCTGGCCCACTGCACCGAAGGAGGCAGGAGCTTTATCTCCATGGAGGAGCTGGGCCGGGCCTGCCCCAAGGTGAGCCAGAGCCACCTGGAGGCCCTGAAGAGCCTGGGGGCCCTGGGAGACATGCCGGAGACCAGCCAGATAAATCTCTTCGATTTCTAAAAAACATCCGTGAAACAGCCCTGAAAACACGACAAGGGAACGGCGCAGACCGTTCCCTTGTCGTGTTTTTGACCCCTGGACTTTTCTAAACTTTTTGTAACGCTTCTTGCGGCAAAACTTCCGCTGGTGTAAAATAACAACATAAGTTGTGCCCGCCCCAGGAGCGGCGGGAAATAAACGACGGATAATAAGCATAGCATAAAGGGGGATACCGATTTGAAGATAACATTCCTGGGCGCCGCCCATGAGGTCACGGGCAGCCGCACCTATATAGAGGTGGGAGACAAGAAGGGCCTGGTAGACTGCGGCATGGAGCAGGGCAGAGACCTTTTTGAAAACGAGCCCATGCCCGCCGCCGCCGGGGAGCTGGACTTCGTGCTGCTCACCCACGCCCACATCGACCACTCGGGCCTGCTGCCCCTGCTGTACAAAGAGGGCTTCAGAGGTTCCATATACGCCACCTCCGCCACCTGCTCCCTCTGCGATATAATGCTCCGAGACAGCGCCAACATCCAGATGTCCGAGGCGGAGTGGAAAAGCCGCAAGTCCCTGCGAAACGGCGGGCCGGAGATAGAGCCCCTCTACGACCTGGAGGATGCGGCGGGGGCCATAAGCCGGATGATACCCTGCCCCTACGGCAGGCCCATCCAGGTGAACGACTGCGTCAGCATCCGCTTTACCGACGTGGGCCACTTGCTGGGCTCCGCCGCCATCGAGGTCTGGCTCACCGAAGGGACGGAGACAAGGAAGATCTGCTTCAGCGGCGACCTGGGCAACCTGAACCAGCCCATCCTGAAAGACCCCCAGTATGTGAAGGACAGCCAGTACCTGGTGATCGAGTCCACCTACGGGGACAGAAAGCACAGCAGTGAGCGCATTGACTATGTGCCCGCCCTGGCCCGGCGTATCCAGACCACCCTGGACAAGGGAGGCAACCTGGTCATACCCTCCTTCGCCGTGGGCCGCACCCAGGAGATGCTCTATTTTATTCGGGAGATCAAGGAGCGGGGCCTGGTCACCGGCCACGGGGACTTCCCCGTCTACGTGGACAGTCCCCTGGCTATAGAGGCCACCACAGTGTTCCTCCAGTGCGACACCCAGTTCGTAGACGAGGAGATGCAGCAGCTCATCCGCTCCGGCATCAACCCCATAGTCTTCCCCGGCCTGGAGCTCACCGTCAGCCAGGAGGAATCCAAGGCCATCAACGAGGATAAGACCCCCAAGGTCATCATCTCCGCCAGCGGCATGTGCGACGCCGGACGTATACGCCACCACCTGAAGCACAATCTCTGGCGCAGCGAATGCTGCATACTCTTCGTGGGCTATCAGTCGGAGGGCACCCTGGGCCGCAGCCTGGTGGACGGGGTGAAGAACGTGAAGCTCTTCAACGAGGAGATACAGGTCAACGCCACCATAGACGTGCTGCCCGGCGTCAGCGGCCACGCCGACAAGGACGGACTCATCGCCTGGCTCCAGGGCTTTGAAACTAAGCCGGAGCTGGTGTTCGTAAACCACGGCGACCCGGATGCCGCCGAGGCCTTTACCGACTGCCTGAACAAGGAGCTGGGCTACCGGGCCGCCGCCCCCTACAGCGGCTCCCGCTTTGACCTGCTCACGGGCCAGTGGGAGTACATTGCCCAGCCCAGACCCGTCAAGAAAGCCGCTCCCAAGCAGCGCAGCGTCAGCAAGGCCTTTGAAAAGCTGCTTGCCGCTGCCGAACGGCTGCTGCGCATCTGTAAGGCTATGGAGGGCCGTCCCAACAAGGTGCTGGAGGCCTTTGCAAAGGACATCGACAAGCTGTCGGATAAGTTGGAAAAATAAGTATTGCAGGGGGTTTTCCGTTGACATAACATGGAACCTGTGATACCATGTCAGATAAGAAAAAAGAGAAAGACAACAGGAGGAAGACCCATGGCGTTTACCAGATTTGACCCGGCCCGTGCCCTGGGCAGCAAGCTCATGGGCATGTCCCAGCAGGGCCTGTGTGAATTCGCCTCAAAGCTCTGCGGCCGCATTGAGGCCGAGGTGGGCAGCAAGAGCTGCCGGGGAGGTATTTATCCTGAAAACATCAGCGTGGACGAGGATGGAAATATAGGCATCGGCCCGGCCTCCGCCGGAGACTGGTCCGGCCAGGAGCTGGAATTTCTGGCCCCGGAGCTCTATTGGCGGGGCAGCCCCTCCGCCGCCTCCGACGTCTATTCCGTGGGTATGCTGATGTACTATGCCCTAAACGGCGGCAAGCTCCCCTACGACGGGGAATGTGACGACGCCCAGCTGCGCCGCATGGGAGGGGAAGACTTCAAGGCTCCCAAGGGTACCGGCCGCCGCCTGAAGGACATCGTGGAGAAGGCCGTGAAGTTCAAGGCCCAGGAGCGCTTCCAGAGCCTGGGCGAAATGCAGGCCGCCCTGGACAGCTGCATAAAAAACCTCTATCTCAGCGGGGAGACCTCCGCCGAGGCCATATTCAAAAAAAGCGACGACGACCTCAGCGAGCTGGAGCGGATGATGGTGGGCATCATCGAAAAGGGCGACGAAGCCCCGGCGGAGGAGGAGCAGTCCGACGACCAGGGGGAGGAGATAAAGGTCTACGCTCCCTCCACTCCCATAGCCGACGCCAAGGCCGCCGCCAGAGCCAGAGCCTCCGACCCGGCCCAGATAATTGCAAGAAAGCTCAAGGAGCAGGGCAACCCTGCCGTACCAAAACTCAGAGAGGAGAAGAACCCGGAGCTGGCTCCCATCGTGCCTTCCAGGCAGGCAGTCAGGACTCCGCCGGTCCAGTATACAAGGAATATGGAACGTGAAAAGAAAATAGCCGAAGACGTGAAGAAGCGCCGCCGCCGGCCCCTGGCGGTGATACTGGTGCTCTGCGCCGCCCTTATAGTGGTGGCCATCATTTTCAACGCCATGTTCAAGGACTTCCGCCAGGCCAGGGCCAACTCCAGCCCCAGCCCCACGGTGGACCCCTTTGCCGACACCATGCCCCCGGAGAACACCACCGACCCCAACGACCCCTACGGCTACTTCAGCCAGGAGGGCAACGACCTGGGGAACACTGCGGAGACTACCGCAAGCCCGGAGCCCAGCGAGACGCCCAGAGAGCACGGCTATGAACTGGTGGTGGCGGACGTGAGCTGGACCGAGGCGGCGGAGAGATGCCAGGAGATGGGCGGACACCTGGTGACCATCAACACCCAGGAGGAGTTCGACACCGTGGTCAAAATGGCCGAAGAGAATGGCGTGCCCCGTATCTGGATAGGCTGTCACCGGGTGAACGGCGAGCTGGTCTGGGAAAACGGAGAGACCGGCATCGAGGTCTGGGCCAAGGGCGAGCCCTCCTACGTGGATATAAACGATGAGGTGGCCGAGGACTACATCATGCTCTGGAACAACAACGGCTGGGGCTATAACGACAACCGCAACGACCCCATTGCCGACTACCCCGAATGGTATTCCGGCACCGTGGGCTTCATCTGCGAGTACGGAGACTGAGATAAAAACAAAACCCGGAGGGCTGCCCGCCCTGTGCAGGCAGCCCTCCGGCGCAAAAGAGCGAGAGGGAAATGAAACTTAGACAGTTTGAAGACAGAGATATTGAACAGGCCCGGGAGATATGGAACGAAGTGGTGAGGGACGGCGTTGCCTTCCCTCAGCTGGAAGAGCTGGACACCCAAAGCGGTCTGGAGTTTTTTCATAGCCAGAGCTTCACGGGAGTATGTGAAGATAAGGATGAGCTGCTGGGGCTGTACATCCTCCATCCAAACAATGTGGGCCGCTGCGGCCACATATGCAACGCCAGCTATGCCGTGGCCTCCAGCGCCAGAGGCCGGGGCGCAGGGGAGGCCCTTGTGCGCCACTGCCTGGAAAAGGCAAAGGAGCTGGGCTTTCGCATCATGCAGTTCAACGCCGTGGTGAGCAGCAATACCACCGCTCTGAGACTGTATGCGAAACTGGGCTTCACCCAACTGGGCGCCATACCCGGGGGCTTTTTGATGAAGGACGGACACTATCAGGACATAATAATACATTATAAGAAACTGTAAAGTATCTTTTGAACGGAAGATGTGATATGGGCAAAACTCTCAAATTCCTTGCGATAGTATTGATATGGGCCATGCTGCTGCCCGGCCTTACGGCCTTTGCCGCCCAAGAGGAGGAAAGCGGCGGGGAGAAGCTGAAGCTCAGCAGCGGCGTGGGGGAAAACAGCATCCTGGACGACACCGTGCTCACATCCAAGGTGGAGAGCTTCCTGAAAGAGTGGGAGATAGACCCTGAGCAAATAAGCGTGGGCTACTGCTACACCGCCACGGGAGACAGCTGGTACTATAACGGGGAGGAATGGTTCTACCCTGCCAGCATGTACAAGGTGCCGCTGATGATGCTGGTGGCGGAGAAGGAATACAACGGGGAGCTGAGCCAGGACACGGAGATCAGCGGGGAGAAGCTGAGCCGTGTGGAGGAGCTTATACTCACCTACTCCAACAACGACTGGGCCCACGTGATCCGGACCTATCTGGGCGGAGACGATGTATGGCGGGAAGAGGCAAAGAAGTTTGCCCAACTCAAGGAAGAAGACTACGACCCGGACTACCTGGACTACTGCTACTTCAGCAACATGTACATGACCCAGGTCATGGAGACTTTGTACTTTGAAAGCGAACGCTTCCCCAACGTGATAAACTGCCTGCTGGCTGCCGAACCCGGGGAATACTACAGATCCACTATGGAGGATAAGTACGAGATAGCCCAGAAATACGGCAGTTTTCAGGACAGCCGGGGTGTGTGGTTCAACCATTGCAGCGCCATCATCTATACTCCCAACCCCTGTATTGTCACGGTGATGACCACTAATGTGACAAAATATGAGACCATTATCTCCAAGCTGGGGGACATCCTGGTGGACTACACCCTGCAGCTGGACGGGCAGCTGGAAAGCCACCAGCAGCAGCTGGAGGAGGCTGCGGCGGAGGAACAGCGGCTCAGGGAGGAGGCTGCGGCGGAGGCCCAGAGACAGCGTGAAGAGCAGCAGCGTCTGGAAGAGGAGCAGCAGCGCCAGCTGGAGGAGCAGCAGGCCGCCGAGGCCAAGGCCCAGCGGCGCAAAGAGATTATCAGCGCCGTGCTGAAAGCGGGCGGGGCCCTGGCTGTCCTGGCCGCAATAGTGCTGACGGTGCGGGCTATACTGATAAGCAAGTGGAAAAAGGCCCGGCGGGAGAAGGAACGCCGCTTGGCCCAGCGTACCCGCCGCCGGGAGGGGAGCGCAGAATACCGAAGAAGGGACTACGTTCCAAATTCGGAAAGCCCTGATAGAAGCCTGCCTGGGGAGAGCCTCCGGGAGATGCCGGAGGAAGAGAAGGAGAGAGCCGCCAGGCAGAGCGGCCGCAAATCGGATAAGGGCAACGGGCCCAGGGACCGGGGAGGAAGATACACGCCCCGCCACTGATACAGACAAAAGACCCCGGAGGGAAAGATGAAAAGATTCATATGCATATTGCTGATACTGGCCATGGCCTGGGGGCTCTGCGGCTGCGGAGGCTTCGGTTACGGAGTTAAGGAAGTGCAGCTGCTGGTGGAGCAGGACTATTCCCTAGCCTTCAGGAACAATGACCCCCTGTATTTCTACGTTACCGCAGCGATCAGCGTACTTGCCGCTCAGGGCAAGGTGGAGGAGCTCAGCGCCAAGTGGCTGGGGGATTCCAACGCAATAAAGTTTGCAAAGCAGGCCGACGCTCTGGATAATCTGGAGGAGCCGGAAAAACGTACCTTCACCGTAGGCATGGATATCAACTCCTTCCCCATGGCCTATATATCCAACGGCGAGTTCTGGGGGCTGGACGCAGAGCTGGCCAGGGCGGTGGCGGAGCTGCTGGGCTGGGAGCTGAAATTCCAGGAGATAGAAAAGGAAAACGTCTATGTGGAGCTGTCCTCGGGCAATATAGACTGCGCCTGGGGCGGCGTGGCTCTTGACCCGGCGGAGGTGGAGCAGGGCCTTTATACCCAGTACGGCCCCTACATAGAAAACAACATCATACTCGCGGCCAGGAACGGCTCGGCAGTGTGGAACAAGCTGCGCCTTAACGGCAGAAAAATGGTCATGCCTTCCACTACGGAGGCTATGGAGGCCCTGAATACCGACGAGAGACTGGCAAAGCGCCTGGGCCAGATAACCCGTCTGGCAGGAGGCACTACCGAATGCTTTGAGTATCTCTACGCCGGCAACTGCGACGTGGTCCTCACCGACAGCACGGCCATGATGTATTTCAACTGCCACTGACTTGGAGACAGACGAGATGTCAAAGGCAGCCTGCAAGCTGAAATTGCAGGCTGCCTTAGCTTTATGCAAAATTTGAGAGGCTCATTGGACCGGGGCCCCGTCGGTCCCGGCGGTCTCGTCGGACGCCGGAGCCTGGACCTGGAAGGTCCTGGTGAGCTCCGAGCCGTCGTAAAGGCTGAGCTTTATCTGGGCGGATACGGTGTAGTTCCAGTTGACGTTCTCCAGGAAGGACAGGCCCACCACATACTCAAAAGCCTGCCCCTCAGGCAGCTCTTGGGTGGTGGAGGAATGGACCCAGGCATCGGCGCCGTCCACACTTACCGACAGCACCTCCATTGAACGCACATATTCCCAGCCCCGGTCCTGATCAATGCCAATGACCATCACCGAGGACTGCTCCTCGTTGGTGACGGATACGCAGTAGGCCTGGCCCACATAGGGCAGGACCTCCTCCGCTTCCCGGCTTATCTGGCCGGAGCCGGACACACTCCAGAGCCTCGAGAAATCCTCCCGGCTCAGCCGGTGTTCCTCCCGGCTCTCCCAATCGCTCTCCAGCTCGTCCAGACAGCCGGGGCTCAGCTCCCGGAAGTATATGGGGAAATAACTGAGAGTATCCGAGCCCTCCGGGAAGAGCCGCTCCATGAACTCCCGGCCGGAGACGCTGCTGCCGTCAATGCTGTAGTACTCGACAGGGCTGTCGTAGTATTCTCCTTTGCTGTTGCAGCGCTGCTCCACGGAAAACTCATATTTCAGATTTGTGCTGCTGCTCTGGCTCAGAGGGGAGCGGAAGAGCATGCTGCGCCCGGCGGAATCTCCCTGGCTCAGCTCCAGTATCCAGCTGCCGTTTACCGAGAGGGTGAGGGGATAGAACTCATAGTCGGACCTGACGCACATCAGGGGAGAGATGCGTCCGTCCTTTATGCCGCAGACTATGTAGCTGCCCACAGCATAGCCGGCCTGGCTGGTGACGTTCCAGCCGGGCAGACTCTGGGGCTTGGGGGACAGCAGCAGCTCCGGCACCCCGTCGGCGTTCACATCCGCCAGAGCAAAAAGCTCCGCCGTGACTATGCCCTCAAAACCGTAGTCCGCTGCATCCTGGACCACGGCGCTGTTCACCGAGGGCTCGGTCTCCAGAAAGCTCTTATATATCTCCGCCCACTCTATCCCGGGCGCTTCGGTGGTCTCAGGACTGGGCTGGGGGCTGGGGGAAGGGGAGCTGAGAAAAACGTCTGCGCTCTCCTCCGCCGGTTCCGGGGCCCGGGCCCGGGAATTCAGGGCCGAGGCTATGCCTGCGGCAGCAAGCAGCGCAAGAAAGGCTGCCAGTACCAGCAGAATATTCCGAAGAGCGTGGGAGCCCTTGAACTTCTCCCTCAGCTTTTCGCCAAAGGAGGGCTCCTCCTCCGGCATTTCTGATATCTCAGTCCCGCAGCGCCGGCATCTGGTGGCTCCGGGTTCCAGGTTGGCTCCGCAGTTGCGGCAGTAGTTTATCACCGAAACCAACTCCAATTCTTAATAATAACTTCAGATTCACGCTTATTCTACCACGGCATTGGCGTTATGTAAAGTAAAAGCTATAAAACTTTGGGCGCACAAAACCATCTTGTGTAGGTATTACAATGATATGTGACAGAAAGAAAAAATAAAAAAAGTAGCGAATAGGGCTGGCATGTGCTAAGGT